>NZ_CAXSVO010000010.1:0-145839 GCF_964240875.1 Ruminococcus sp. 5_1_39BFAA
GTTTGACTGGGGCGGTCGCCTCCGAAAGGGTATCGGAGGCGCCCAAAGGTTCCCTCAGGATGGACGGAAACCATCCAAAGAGTGCAAAGGCAGAAGGGAGCTTGACTGCGACACCGACGGGTGGAGCAGGTACGAAAGTAGGGCTTAGTGATCCGGTGGTATTAAGTGGGAATGCCATCGCTCAACGGATAAAAGCTACCCTGGGGATAACAGGCTTATCACTCCCAAGAGTTCACATCGACGGAGTGGTTTGGCACCTCGATGTCGGCTCATCGCATCCTGGGGCTGTAGTAGGTCCCAAGGGTTGGGCTGTTCGCCCATTAAAGCGGTACGCGAGCTGGGTTCAGAACGTCGTGAGACAGTTCGGTCCCTATCCGGCGTGGGCGCAGGATATCTGAGAGGAGCTGTCCTTAGTACGAGAGGACCGGGATGGACGGACCGCTGGTGTATCGGTTAGGCTGCCAAGCCTATGGCCGAGTAGCCAAGTCCGGAAGGGATAAACGCTGAAGGCATCTAAGCGTGAAGCCCCCCTCAAGATGAGATATCCCATCCGAAAGGAGTAAGACCCCTTGAAGACGACGAGGTAGATAGGGCAGGGGTGGAAGTGCAGTAATGTATGGAGCTGACTGCTACTAATCGGTCGAGGGCTTGACCAAACAGCGAGATTCAAGAGAATGTCAACATGTATGTAGTTTTGAAGGTGCAAAACCTTTATAATCCTCCTTAGCTCAGTCGGTAGAGCATGCGGCTGTTAACCGCAGTGTCGTTGGTTCGAGTCCAACAGGGGGAGTTACATAGAACCTGTTATATCATAAAGATGGTATGACAGGTTTTTTATTGTGGAAAAATATATTGCAGAACATACTTTTTTCGCATCCTCCCCACGATTTGGTCACATTTTCCATGTATAGTATAACCCATGAAAAAATAAGCGATTATAAAGAAAGACGAGGAAATGCCAATGAAGCATAAGTATCTTGCAATTTTAATGGGAATTATAGTATCTGTTTCTGTATCAGCTCCAACGAGTATTTATGCAGCAGAAACAGCGATAGAAAATGAGGCAGAAGATATATCAGAAGAAAATAGAGAGGAAATTTTAGGAGAAGTAAAGTCTGTTGGAGAAGAAAATATTACAATTTTAACAGGGACAAGAAAGGAAATGGGGCAGGGGGAAATTTCCGGGAATACGGAAGGTGAAAAGCCTTCTATGTTGGATTTAACAGGCGAGGAAATGACAATTATGGTTACAGAAGACACGGTAATCACCCGAGAAAATATGCAGAAACCGGAGGAAGGTCAACCGGGCAGCGAGCCCCCGGAGAAACCGGAAGGTGAAGAAAACGGCGAGATACCGGAGAAACCGGAAGGTGAAGAAAACGGCGAGCCCCCGGAAAAGCCAGAAGGAGAAGAAGGCGGGGAAGATCCGCAGAGGCCAGATGGCGGGCAGAGCGGCGAGATACCGGAGAATCAGTCTGGCGGCAGCATAAGTGAAGAAATAGAACTTTCAGATATTCAAGAAGGTGATACGGTGGCAGTTACATTAGATGAGGACGGAAGCGCTCTTACAATTACTGTACAGTCTATGCGAATGGGTGGCACATCGGGAATGGGTGGCCCCGGAGGGCAGGCACAGGAAGTCACAAGCTATGATGCAACCAACGAATATACGGAGGATGAAATCGTAGAAAATGCTTCACTAGATTCTACAGGAACAGATGAAAATGCAGCATTGATTTCCAATGGTGCGAGCGTAACTCTTGATCAGACAACGATTACCCGGAAGTCATCGGACAGCACGGGCGGTGACAGCTCCAGCTTCTATGGGGTTGGAGCGGCAGTTCTGGCTACAGACGGAGAAGCCTACGTGAAAGACAGTGCCGTTACCACGGATTCAGCAGGAGGTGCAGGAATTTTTGCATATGGAGAGGGAACAGTTTATACTGCGGATACGGTTATCACGACCCAGCAGGACACCTCTGGAGGAATTCATGCTGCAGGAGGAGGAACACTTTATGCATGGGATTTAAACGTAGAAACAAATGGAGAGTCTTCCGCGGCGATTCGAAGTGACAGAGGCGGCGGAACCATGGTAATAGACGGAGGAAGCTACGTTTCCAATGGAGTCGGTTCTCCGGCAGTTTATTGTACTGCAGATATTGCGGTTAACAATGCGGAGCTGACTGCAAATGGTTCAGAGGCGGTTTGCATTGAGGGTCTGAACTCTTTACGCCTATACAACAGTAATCTGACAGGTAATATGGACGATGATGAACAGAACGATACAACCTGGACCGTTATCTTATACCAGAGTATGTCTGGTGATTCGGAAATCGGAAACAGCACCTTTCAGATGGATGGAGGAAGTATTACTTCCCAAAACGGCGGGCTTTTTTATACCACAAATACAGAATGCACGATTGCTTTGAACGATGTTAATATCACTTACAGTGATGACAGTGAATTTTTCCTCCAGTGTACCGGAAATAACAATCAGCGGGGATGGGGAAAAACAGGAGCAAATGGCTCCGATTGTCATTTTACTGCAAGTAATCAGAACATGCAGGGGGACATCATCTGGGATTCCATCAGCGATTTGGATTTTTATATGACTGAAGGCAGTACCCTGGAGGGTGCTTTTGTAAATGATGAAGCCTATGCAGGAAATGGTGGAGACGGATACTGTAATGTGTACGTAAGCGCTGATTCCACTTGGAAAGTGACTGGAGACAGCAGGGTAAGCTCTCTTTCAAACGAAGGAGCAATCGAGGACGAAAACGGAAATAGCGTGACAATCCAGGGAACAGATGGCACTGTTTATGAACAGGGTGACAGCGAATATACGATTACAGTAGATGCATACCAGAATACGGCTGATCTGTCAGAAAGTGCAGGGATAGAGGCATGGTCCTCTTATGCAGTAGAAAGGCCGGAGGGTTTATAAGGAACCGTAGAATAAACAATTTATTATGAATTCCATAAAGAAGGGGTGTCGGGAAATAGATAACCCTAGACAGGGAAATGTTAGGAATTAACCGGCAGCCCTTCCCAAAAAATGTTTGATGATTTGAAAAAAGTGCTTGCAATATGAAAAGATTTATGCTAATATAATATTCGTCGCTGAGATGCGTTCAGACAATCGAAGCGCCTACGGCTCCATGGTCAAGCGGTTAAGACACCGCCCTTTCACGGCGGTAACAGGGGTTCAAATCCCCTTGGAGTCATTAAAAAATAATAAAATGAGATTTTTGTGTGGCTTAACTCTGACATTTGGTGTATGATACATCTTGTAAGTAGTATGCCGATGTGGCTCAATTGGCAGAGCAGCTGATTTGTAATCAGCAGGTTATCGGTTCGAGTCCGATCATCGGCTTTTTGGACCTTTAGCTCAGTTGGTTAGAGCAACCGGCTCATAACCGGTCGGTCCTGGGTTCGAGTCCCCGAAGGTCCATTTAATATTATTTTTTATGGCCCAGTGGCTCAGTTGGTTAGAGCGCCGCCCTGTCACGGCGGAGGTCGAGAGTTCGAGTCTCTTCTGGGTCGTTGCTGAAACAGTTCAGCACTTATAATTTTATAGTTTATGGGGTCTTAGCTCAGCTGGGAGAGCATCTGCCTTACAAGCAGAGGGTCATAGGTTCGAGCCCTATAGGCCCCATATGCCGCAGTGGCGGAACTGGCAGACGCCCGGGACTTAAAATCCCGTGGGTAGTGATACCCGTACCGGTTCGATTCCGGTCTGCGGCATTTATAAAAAAAGAGAAATGTTGGATTGACAACATTTCTCTTTTTTTGTATATAATGCGTTTCAGAGTGTATTGAGACTGCCATGCTGCGGCGGATTGGAATCATTTTATGTTTGCTGGAAGACGATTCATGAAAAAGCGTTTTTTTTGCAGCTGATAGTGGTAATTTGTAATTATCAGATTAAATAGGGGAGGTTTTGTTATGCAGAAAAGAGCGACAGAATTCAGAAGCGATGCAAGGAAAGCATTAATCGCCGTCGTAGGCAGCCAGACGGAGCCGGTTGCGTTCTGCACTGATCGTCCGGGCAATTTCCTCTATAGACTTACCCTCTGCCTCCAGTTCATCCATCATAGTATAAAGCCCGGCATTTTGTTCATGGTAGGCAATACGTTCCTGCCGTGAATTCTCTACGAGCTCAGGATCGGTCCAATCATAGGAAGCAAACTCGCCCAGACGGGTGGAGTCCGGATTTGGTGAAAATCCATACACAGCAGAAGGATCTTCAATGATATCCTCCATGGCCTTCGGATTCAGTCGTGGATCATGGACATACTGAAACTTCTCCGTCGCTGCGGAAGATGTCTGTGCTTCCTCAGCCGCAGATACAGCCGGCGCTGCAGCAAACATAGCGGAAAGCGTCAGTGTGGCGAACAATGAAATAAATGTTTTTATCCGGTCTCTGGTATACGGATATCACTTATATTATATCCCATTACCAGTCCGGTTCGTATTCCTGTTTATGTGTGCAGATTGTCAATTCACGTAAAAGCGTTGAAAGTTGATCTGTGTTTTTTTCTTGTCAAAATGAGGATTCCGCGGTATACTGATACTCGTAGTTTGATTCCGGCCTGCGGCATTTTTGAAAAGTGGGAGAAACGTTGGATTTGCATTATAATCGTCTGATGGACAAAATGGCAGCATTAAAATCATAATTGGAGGTTTGACAAAAGATGAAGCTTTTAATCGTAAGACATGGAGATCCATACTATGAAATAGATTCTCTGACAGAAAAAGGATGGCGTGAGGTGGAATTTTTATCGGAAAAGCTTTCCAGGCTGGATGTGAAGGCGTTTTATGTATCACCGCTTGGAAGAGCAAAGGATACGGCATCCCTGACACTGAAAAAGATGGGAAGAACTGCCGAGGAGTGTATCTGGCTGAGAGAGTTTGATGCCCGTATCAACAGACCGGACGTAACAGATAAAAAGATGATCGTGTGGGATTGGCTGCCTCAGGACTGGATGACGGATGAGAGATTTTTTCACTATGACCAGTGGTATTTGAATGAAAGACTGCAGGAGGGTCATGTGAAGGAGCTTTATGATGAGGTGACCGGAGAATTCGACAGTCTTCTGGCAAAGCATGGATATGTCAGAGAGGGACACTATTACAGGGCAGAGCAGGCGAACAATGACACAATTGTATTTTTCTGTCATTTTGGATTGGAGTGCGTGCTTCTCAGCCATTTATTGAATATTTCGCCTATGGTGCTGTGGCATGGTGTCTGTGCTGCGCCGTCTTCAGTGACTACGCTAACTACAGAGGAGCGGAGAGAGGGAATTGCGGTTTTCCGCATGAGTTCCTTTGGAGATATTTCCCATCTCTATGCCCACGATGAGCCGCCCGCTTTTGCGGCAAGATTCTGCGAGAAATACGCCGATCAAGATGAAAGGCATGACTGAAAATTGCAGGTTATGATTGTGCAACCTTGAAACGTGTGCTATACTGACTTCACGGAAAGTCAGAGCACATAAAGGCGGCCTACCCTCCACTTTCGGAGGGGCTAACCCTCCAGACGAAAGAAAGGAGGGCGATGCCAATGTATGTTACATATTCGGATCTGATCCAGATAGGTATATTCATTGTTGCCCTTGTAAGTCTCTTTTACGAGATATTCAGGGGAAGAAAATAGCCGCCACTACTCGCAATAGTGACGGCTGTTACATTGTAATACGCTAAGTTATTGTTTGGGTAGGCCGTGTGTCTCTGGCTTTTCCTGTTTCTAATATAGCATATCTGGCAGCAGGATTCAATATCTTCCTGGAAATTTCCGTATTCATTCAACCTCATTCAAAAAATAGGAGACAAACTGATTAGGGGATCCGTCCAAATTTCGGACGATAGGTAGCAGGGGTTATTTGTCGGAATCACGTTCCATGCGTTCATCAATGGCCTTTTTTGCATAATGAGAGAAAAGATATAAAAACAAACCGATATGGCTTCTTTATGATTTAGAAAAGTTCTTCGGAAGGAGTTTAGATGTGATGCCATTCTTCAGACCTGAATTTTTTGTTGGTGCCCAATATTACCGGGAGAACAGGAGGAAGCTATGAAGCAAATAATTTACGATGTTATTTTTCGCACGTGGTACAACGGTGGGGAAAAGCCGAAGGAATGTGAGAAAGTACAGTCAGCAATAGATTCCATCAGCAACCTTTTTAAAGCAGCAACCCGGTATATTGAAGAGGGCGGAAACATGCAGACCCTAAAAAATGTACTGGGACATAATAGCCTGGCAATGACTGTTGCCCCTTTTCAGAATAAAAAATGCGGAATGGGGTAAAAAGTGGGGTAAAACCAGAGATATGGTTGTAGAAATAGCATAAAACAAACTTTTTAAATCATTTTTTATAGATTTTATAAATTTATTAGAAAATGGTCAAAATTCCCTCACATTTATCATGTAAGATAGAATCATCTTAAGAGAGAGATCTCTTAAGAAAAAACTCTTTCCTTTCCCTAAAAAATGTAAAAATAAACCACCGCCTTACCGGCAAGAACGTCGGCAGGGCGGTGGTTTTTTTGTTTCATAAGAAGTACTACCTTTCGTTCTGAATACAATCCGGTTTCCTATGAAACAAAAAAGCCCTGCCAAGGCACGCCTGCGGTGTCCGGGCAGGATTCTTCTAAATCAGGGTCTGCGGTAGCGGTTAAAGCAGGAATAGATTTCCTGAATGCGAGGCATGGCATAACCGCAGGAAATATAGCCCTCTGACAAAAAGGCAAGCCCTTCTTTTTGCAGCTTTCCGGCAAGAAATTCTACAATTTCCCTTACGGTTTTTTTACCATCAATGAGATGCTCGATGGCGTATTTCAGCAAAAGCCCCAAGGCGGCAGTCTGTTCGCTGTCGATCAACTGTTCAATATACCGCAGGTCAATCTCCTGTTTTCCCAGGGAAAATCCATCCCGTCCATGTGTTTTTACCTTCAGGCGTTCCGGCTGTGTCTGGGTTTGCGGACGCCCATAATAGTTGGTGCGGCGTCCCGGCGCAGGGGCAGTTTTTGTCATGATGCGATGGCTGCTCGGTATCTGAAATGCAGGGGCATGGGAGGACGAAAGCGGATAGTCCCGGCACAGCGCCTTTGTGGAGGCGGTGATATCTACAGGCAGGTAATTATCCATTTGGATAATGGTATCTGCGATATGGAAAAACGCACCGGAGCTGCCAGCCACCAGGATCGTGGAAATTCCGGATTTCTCATACAGGTCTCCGGCCCTTTCCAGGAACGGAGTGATGGGCTCCTTTTCGCGGCGTATGATCTGCTGCATAAACGCATCCCGTACCATGAAATTGGTAGCGGAGGTGTCCTCATCCAGCAGAAATACAAGGCTTCCTGCTTCCATTCCCTCAACGATCCCTGCAGCCTGGGAGGTGCTGCCGCTGGCATCCTCGGTGGAGAAGCAGTGGGTATCTTTTTTATTTGGCAGATCGTTGATGAACAGAGAAATGTCAACATCCTTCACAAATCGTCCATCCTCAGAGCGAAGCTTCTGGGCGGTAGCGTCTGTGATCACATATTCCCGACCGTCCCCTGCGATATGGTTGTATACGCCCAGCTCCAGCGCACCCAGAAGGGTGGATTTTCCATGATAGCCGCCGCCTACGATCAAAGTAATACCCTTTGGGATGCCCATTCCGGTGATGGTTCCCTTATGGGGCAGTTCCATGGAAATACGCAGGCTTTCCGGAGACACAAAAGCAACACAATCCTTCATGGGCCGGGAAGAAATGCCGCTTTCTCTGGGAAGGACAGCGCCGTCATTTACAAAAGCCACAAGGGAGCGTTTTTCCAGTTCCTTGCGGATAAAAGCCTGGTCCTCAGCCAGAAAGATTGCCTGCTCCAATTCTTTTTTGTTCAGATTTCTGTAAAGGAATGCTTTCTGCATACAGACAGGCAGGAATTCAAAAAATATTTTTTCCAGCTCTCCGGAATTAATGGTACGTCCGTTTGCCGGGAAGCCTACGAAAAATCTTGCGGTTACTCCCTGGTCAGAGATTTCGCAGGCAGTGCGGGGAAGAACCTCCTGACCGCAGTGGGTGACGGAGATCAGGCCGCTTTTTCCCGAGCCTTTTGCCCGGAAGGTATAGCGGTTTACCTGCTGTTCAAACTGGCGGGTGAGAAAGTCTGCCAGGGTGGTGCGGGTGAGCTGGTCTTTATAGTAATCAGCGGGAAATCCTGCGTCTTTATGGGAAATCCGTACACTGATGTGGGACGGTGAGGCAAAGGGATCGCCCTGCACATGGTCGATGGAAAGCTGGTATCGGTCAAACTGATAGATCCCTTTTAGCGATTTATATGCAGGATAGCTTTTTCTGTTTACAGAGCGCAGCAAATCCTGTAACTGGTTTGATGACTGCATGGTAAAATACCTCCTTTTACAAAACACGGCGTGATCGACTGCCGATATTCCTACTATATCCAATACCCCGGGTTTTGTCCAGCAAAAAAGAAGGTGGAAATTCCTGTATTTTTGTTCTATAATATACGGCAGTACGCGAAATACTAACTATAAATATTGGAAAGGTGGATAAAGCGATGGAACGCAAAAATGTATGGCTTTCTTATACGGAAGAGCAGGAGCGTGAAATGGAGGCAGTTGCATCCAAATACCGCCATTTTTTGGATGTGGGAAAAACAGAGCGGGAATGCGTCACTGAGATTATCCGGGAAGCAGAAGAGGCAGGATATGTAGAGCTTGGGAAAAAGATTGTCCAGGATGGGACGCTGAAAGCAGGAGACAAGGTTTATACGGTCGGAATGAAAAAGATTGTGTCCCTTTTCCATATCGGTGAGGACAGCCTTGAGGAAGGCATGAATATCCTGTGTGCACATATTGACTCCCCGCGCCTGGATATTAAGCAGAATCCATTATATGAGGATACAGATCTGGCTTATCTGGATACCCACTACTACGGTGGGGTAAAGAAATACCAGTGGGTAGCTCTCCCTCTTGCACTGCACGGTGTTGTGGTGAAAAAGGACGGCACTGTAGTTGAGGTGAATATCGGTGAGGCAGAGGACGATCCGATCGTTTATATCACAGATCTTCTTATTCATCTGTCAGGCAAACAGCTTCAGAAAAAGGCAGCAGAGGTAATCGAGGGAGAAAGTCTTGATATTCTCATCGGAAGCAGACCCCTTAAGGATGTGCCGGATGAAAAGAAAAAAGAGGCAGTAAAGGAAAATGTGCTGAAAATCCTTCAGGATAAATACGGAATTGAGGAAGAGGACTTCCTGTCAGCAGAGCTGGAGATCGTTCCGGCTGGAAAAGCACGGGAATGCGGTCTGGACCGCAGCATGATCGCCGGATACGGACAGGATGACAGAGTTTGCGCGTATACTTCACTTTTGGCTATGTTGGAGATGGAGGCGCCGAAGCGTACAAGCTGCTGTCTGTTAGTAGATAAGGAGGAGATTGGAAGCGTAGGTGCTACTGGTATGCAGTCACGGTTCTTTGAGAACAGTGTGGCAGAGCTTCTGGAGGGTATGGGAAAATATTCTGAGCTTACTTTGCGCCGCGCACTGCGCAATTCCAGCATGCTTTCCTCCGATGTAAGCGCAGGCTATGATCCGGCTTATTCAGAAGCATTTGAGAAAAAGAACACCGCATATCTGGGACGAGGCATTGTGCTCAACAAGTTTACAGGATCAAGAGGAAAATCAGGCTCAAATGATGCAAATGCAGAGTATGTTGCCAGAGTACGCAGGATTTTTGATGAGCATGAGGTTGGGTTCCAGACAGCAGAGCTTGGTAAGGTGGATGTCGGCGGCGGCGGAACCATTGCCTATATCGCTGCTCTTTACGGTATGGAGGTTATTGACAGCGGCGTGGCTGTGCTTAGTATGCACGCTCCATGGGAGGTTACCAGCAAAGCTGACGTATATGAGGCAAAGAAGGCTTATAAGGCATTTTTGCTGGACGCATAAACACGGCCCAGGAAAATTAGGCAAAAAAATTAAAAAAACTCTTGACAAATTGGTCCGTATAGAATAAAATACTCATTGTTGCGAAGGTGATTCGCAAATGAATGTGTGTTTAGCTCAGCTGGATAGAGCGTTTGGCTACGGACCAAAAGGCCGGGGGTTCGAATCCTCTAACACACGTAAACTAAAAGCTCAGAAATCTTGTAAAAAAGGTTTCTGAGTTTTTTTGTGCTATCAAAGATGTGAAAGGAAGCTGATGTGCAGTTCACGAAAAAGTTGCAGGCACCCGCTCCAAGGTTTCTCCTGTGAGCCACCCGATCAAAAGTCCAGTGACAACACCGGAGACAAGGAGAGCAGGCGCGTAGTACAAAAGGCTTCTGTTCTCAACAATGGCAATGGCAACCAGAAGCTGTCCGATGTTATGGGTGACACCTCCGGCTACACTGATCCCCATGATGGAGAAACCGCTCCATTTTTTCATAAGGGTCATGACAGTGAGACTGAGGGCGGCTCCGGCCAGACTGTAGACAATGCTGAACATATTACCAAACAGAAATCCAATGACAAGGATCCGGACTGCGGACACCAGGGCGGCTTCCCGGAAGCTGTACCGTTCCAGGATAAAAAGTACTGCCAGATTGGCAAGTCCGAGCTTGATTCCGGGGATTCCTGCAAATACAGGAATCAGAGTTTCTACATATCCGAAAATAATGGCAACGGCTGTAAACAGACCGAGATATGCTGTCTTTTGTTTCATATCCCTATTCCTCGTCTTTCTGCGATAATCTGATGTCGGACATCCTCCCGAAGCATTTCTGAAAAGATGTTGTTTTCCATCATAACACGAACGGCATGAAAATTCAATCAAAAAGTTAGACAGAACTAATTCGAGGGGCTGGAAGCGGCAAATTCAACTGGCTGCCAATGGTATCTTATGGATAAACTTTAAAAAGATATAGACAGCATTTGTAAAAAGTGATACAATCCCATTTGTTTCTCGAGGTTAGATAAAACTAATAAAAGTTTGCTAAGACAAATGCACGATGGGACTGGAATCTAAAAGAATGGAGGATGAATATGAAGGAGCAAAACATGAGAAATATGGAAATAAGCCCCGGGCACAATGAAGAGAAAAGAAAGGGGGCACCGGAGAAGCCCCAAAACCAGAATTTTTATATGAGAGTACTGTGTCTGATCCTCATCATAGGGGCTATCTTTTTTTACAATTACACTTTAAATGAGAAGGAGCGTGATGAAACGATTTCCGATTTATCACAGAAGGTAGCAGAGTTGGAAAGCCAGCAGAAGGAAATACTCACTGCGCTGGAAGAAAATTACGAGGCGAGAAAAAAGGCTGAGGAGGAGCAAAAAGCCCAGGAAGCTGAAAAAGACCTGGCGGCAACGGCTGATGAAAACGTGGGAGAAGAGCGGGATACAGAGGAAGCGGACAGCAGCGCATACAAGGACGGAACCTATACAGGTGACGGGCAAGGCTTTGGCGGAAATATCCAGGTTCAGATCACAATTGAAAGCGATACGCTGAAGGATATCCAGATTCTCAGTGCGCCGGGTGAGGACAGTGCTTATCTCAGCCAGGGGAAAGCGGTGATCGACAGTGTATTAAGTGCACAGAGTACGGATGTAGACACGGTATCTGGTGCTACCTTCAGCTCCACGGGAATTCTTATGGCAATAGAGGATGCCTTGGGAAAGGCGGAGAACGGATGAAAAGACGGCAGAGAAAAAACCGCCTGATCAGGGCGGCTGTACAATTGGTATTTTTTGTTTTGGCGCCATCACTTTTTTCCACAGCCTTTGCAGGAGTGAAATCTATTTTTCTTGCAATAGGAAACGGCGAACCGGTGGAATGGAATTCCTTTTTAAATGTGACGGGCGCGCTTTTGCTGCTTACCTGCATATTCGGAAGACATTTCTGCGGATATGCCTGTGCCTTCGGCTCTCTTGGGGATGCTGTTTACGAAGGGTTTTCCTGGATATGGAGAAGCGTCTTCAGGAAAAAGAAGAAGCCAGGTTATTCGGAGAAAATGGTTGCCCGGCTGCAAAAGGTAAAATACGTCCTTCTCGCATTACTTCTTCTTTCCTGTGTGACAGGCGTATATCCCAGACTTCAGGGAAGCAGTCCCTGGGACGTGTTTTCCATGCTGACATCGGGGAGGCTTCCGGGTCCTGCCTACAGGATCGGAATTATTTTGCTGGGGTTGATTCTTATTGGAATGTGTACCCAGGAACGTTTTTTTTGTCAGTTCCTTTGTCCTATGGGAGCCGTATTCGCTATTATGCCGATACTGCCGGGAGCGCTGTTTAAAAGAAAAAGGGAAAATTGCCCGAAAAAATGCGGCTTATGCAAAATGCGCTGCCCTGCACATTTGGACATTGATGGTGACACGGCCCGGTCCGGTGAGTGTATATGCTGCCATGCTTGTAAAACCGTATGCCCAAGAGAAAACATCCATACAGGAGAATAAATACACTATTGAGAAAAATAGTTAGTTTAGACTTACTTAAAATGGTAGACTTTAAAATTAGAAAAGGATATACTAATCAATGTTAGTTATAACTGATATATGGGCGATGCAGCTAGAGGGAAAGAGGGTAATGGAGAAAAGAACCAAATATATACTGGCAGCTACCGCTATGCTGGTCTTTTGTATCAACAGCACATTGGTTTGCGGGGCAAAAGAGAATAATTCACCTGTAGATAATGAGGAACGGTCAGTATTTACAAGGACGGATTTTGCCATGGATACTCCGATTGCGGAAACTTTGTATACCACAGGGGAAGATATTACGGAAGAAATCACACAGGTCATCAATGATGCGGATGCAAAGTGGATATCCTGGAGTGAGGAATCCTCGGAATTGTATCAGATCAATGAAAGCAGTGGTGAGGAGTTTCTGCTGTCAGACGAGATGGCTGGTTATCTGGAAAAGGTCATGAAGCTTTGGGAAGACTCGGATGGAGCGCTGGATCCTACACTTGGAAAGCTTACACAGCTCTGGAATCTGGGCGGAGAAAATCCGACAGTGCCGGAGGAAGAAGAGATACAGGATGCCCTTGCACACACCGGATTCGGAAGTGTGGAGCTGGATGGCAAAAGCCTGACCATGGAAAAAGGCTGTACGCTGGATCTGGGCGCTGCGGGGAAAGGAATCGTATGTGACGAGATCATATCTTATCTGGAACAGCAGCCGGAAGTTACAGCGGCCATAGTGAATCTGGGTGGAAGCAGTGTGACTGCATACGGGCAGAAGCCTGATGGTTCCCAGTGGCGTGTTGCTGTCACGGATCCAAGGGATACCCAGGGGGATTATCTGGGCTCTGTGACCATATATGGAGGCGAATTCCTTTCCACATCCGGTGATTACCAGAGGTATATCATTGAGGATGGAATCCGGTATCATCACATTCTCGATCCGCAAACGGGATATCCGGCAAGAAGCGGCGTGACGGGGGTAACGGTTGTATGCAGCAACGGCCTTATTGCGGACGGGCTTTCAACAGCCTGCTTTGTACTTGGCTGGGAAAAGGCAGAGCCTCTTTTGGAAAAATACGGAGCAGATGCACTGTTTGTGGATGAAGAACAGCATGTTTATCTGACAGAGGGAATGAAAGAACGTTTTCAGCTTTTGAAGGACAATTACAGCATACAGTAGATACATAATCACACGATAGATGGTCCCTTTTGCAGGGGTATCTATAAATATTTAATTATTTCGAAAGGAGAGAGCGTATGCACAAGTGGAATGTTTTAAGAAGAACAGCGCCATTTGTTCTGAGCCTGGCAGTGGCAGCATCCGGTATGCCCGTCACAGCACTGGCGGAAGAGGCGTTTGTAGATGAAGTGGCGGTTGAGGAAACCGCCGATATGTCTGAGGAAGAAGAGATTGCATCAGACGAAAATGTATCAGGGGAATATGCTTCGGCAGATGAGACAGTATTTGGAGACGGCTTTGATGACGGAGAGGCGGTTGACGACGGATTTTATACAGAAGAGGAAGCGTTTGACGAAACCGCTGTTTTTACAGGAGAGGAGGAAGCCGATGCCGCAGAGGAAGAAACAGCAGCTCCTGTGACAGAGGGGACAGTAGAAGTAGCAGGCGAATCCTATGCCTGGAAAAAATTAGCTGAAGATGCTGACAAGACAGGATTCGTACAGATCGGAGAAACCGGCGTATACTATCAGGCGGATGCGGCAGTTCTGGATGAGCTTGCAGCAGCAACCTATTATGGAAAGGGTACCCTGAATTATACAGAATTTTATACAGGTGATACTTCCAAAGAATCCTATGATGCACTTACATCCGCTACTAACAGCAAGTTTGGCATGTTCCCGAATGAAGACATCTCTGAGGTGACAGAAGCGGGCTATACGATTTATGGTGTAAAGAACGTAAATGTTGCAGTGAATGCTAAGGAATATGTGGAAGCACAGATTCTGAAAGCAGCAAGCAGCGTTCCGGAAGCAGGAGTTTATGCAGAGGCAGCAGGAATCGTATTAAATGAGGATGCAGCCGCAGAGACAAAGCAGTATAAGACTCTGAAGAGCGATGGAACCTATACAGCAATGAAAGCGAACGTGGCAGCAACTGTGACAGACGCAGAAGCAACATTGCTGACAAGCTCACGCTGGGGCGATTATGTGATTGAAGTGAAAGAAACCAGCACGAACAATCTTCGTAACAGCAGAGACGATAATTTTAATGTAAACTCTCAGATCCAGGGCGTTATCCTTGAAGCAACGGATGGAACCAGCGTTGGACTGCGCTATATGTACGAAATCTGGGTGCAGTCATACGAAGTGGCATTTCCTAAGGACTTAGGACTGGAAGGAAAGACCATTTCCAGGATCAAATACATCATGCCTGACAGCACCTATGTATATGAGTTTGAAGAGGGAATTTATGTAAAACAGCAGCCGACAGAGGAAATGAAGATCAGCGCAGAATTTACAAACAAAAATACTGTAACCGTAGGCGGACTTGATGGACTTGAAAACCCGAAGGTATCTGTATACTATGTAACAGGCTCTGGAAGACAGAGCGTGACAACTTATATGGCTCAGAATGTTGAGCCAGTGGACGGCAATGTTGTTTTTGCAGACGGTAAAATAGCAGAAGCGGGTAAAGAGTACACTGTAATGGTTACAAGCGATAATTACGCAGATATGACCACAAAGGTAACCCGCGCTGAGAGCGAAGAGTACAAATATGTGTACGCAGGGCTTACCTGGGCAGAATACTGGGCAAGTGAGGGTGTTCTCAATGGAGGAAGTACAGAGGCAAGTACAGTGGTTGATGGAAAGGGTGAGACTGACAAGGGCGCTTTTGATGCTGTGACAAGAGCTACCTGGACGCATGGTTTCCACAGAGGAAGTTTCCAGTGTATTGCAGTCATTTATGATACGGACGGTAATCAGTATGCAGTACAAAGCTGGAGCGGAAGGAATACCGCCGTTCTTTCTGACGGCACCACCATCACCGTAAGCGGTAAAAACATTACGGATGCCAACGGCTCAGCACGCACTATGGATCACTATGAAGTATTGGGAATCAAATACGTTCCGGTAAAAGTAAGCGCAGATGATTATGAGGACTTCAAAACACAGTATGTCGTTGTGGAAAACGATAGCGCCGTATCCGGCGGTTACGGTGAGAATCAGTTACAGAGTTATACCGCTACTGCTGCCGTTACAGAAAATACCAACGGCTTAAAGACAGCAATACAGAGAGAAAACGGAAGCTTCACCTTCTCAGCGAGAGAAAACGGAGCTGATTCTGGTCTGAAGGATGTGTCTCAGAAAACAGCATCCAATATTACCGTTACAGTAAAAGAGGCATCCGGAAGCTATGGTGAATTCCTGAGAGTAGACCTTACAGGTGACGGATACGGTGATCTTGGCGCGAATATGCAGGCAGTGCGCTGGGATTACTACGGAGCTGATAGCTCATATAGCACTTGCCTGCAGTCATTCGGAACAAAATTCGCAGCAGATAACTGGATGCACAAATCAAACGGAATCCAGCTTGGTCTGACAGAGTCCCTGCGCTGCCAGCTTCCAAATGGAACAGATGGAACAGGCTTCTGGAAAATCACCATATATGCACTGGGATATGCAGATTATAGCTTTACTATTGAAGCATCCAGCGACAACGTTGTAACAGAAGGAAAGGTTACAGGAAGTGCGGAAGAACTGCAGGCGGCTATCAATAAGGCATCTGCACTGGTTCAGAGCGAATATACACCGGAGTCCTGGGCAAATATGATCAGCGAGCTGGAAGAAGCAAAAGAAGAGCTTGCAGCGCAGCATTCCCTGGCAGCAATCAAGGAAGCAACTAATCATCTGAATCAGGCAATTGCTGAGCTGGTAAAGGTTGTAGTACCAGATCCTGTACCAACCGTAGTACCGGAACCAACAACAGCACCGCTACCTACCATCAGCCCGGAACCGACAGCAACCGCAACACCTACCCCTACGCCTACTCCGGCTCCTTCATTGAAACTGGAAAAGAAATCTGTAGCTATTTATACAAAGGGAACAACCAGGTATACCATCAAGCCAATCCTTACAGGAATCAGCGGCAAGGTAACATATACCAGCAGCAACAAGAAGGTTGCAACCGTAAGCTCTAAGGGAGTGGTTACTGCCAAGAAGAAAGGCACAGCAAAGATTACCGTAAAATGCGGAACCTATAAGGCAACCCTTAAGGTTACAGTAAAGAATCCGACCTTAAAGCTGAAGAAAGCTTCTGCAACCATTAAGGCTAAGAAGAAAGTTACCATCCAGGCAACTGCAAAGCCAGCCGGAAAGATCACTTACAAGTCCAGCAATAAGAAGGTTGCAACTGTAACCTCCAAGGGAGTTGTAAAGGGTGTCAGAAAAGGAACTGCAACCATTACCGTGAAGTGCAACGGTGTTACGAAGAAATTCAAGGTAAAAGTAAAGTAACATGAGCAATAAATTCAGCCATTGGGGAAAACTTGCTCCGGCAGCCGTTGTGGCGGCAGCACTTCTGATCTCAGAAGGAAGCACCGGGGCAGGTGCCGCAAAAGAAAAGTCTGTGACAGAGCCGGTAACGTCTGAAAGGCTGATGGAATTTCTTGCCATCGGGACAAAGACCGATATGGCAGGAGAGGCTGAGATGCAGGCGAAAACGGAGACGGCATCCGCCAAAACGAAAAAAAGTACCATCAAGAAAGCAAGTCATACCCGGTCAGCATCATCCACCGGGAGCAGTACAGGTGCAGCAGGGCTGGGAACGGTCAGCACTCCGGTAGCGGAAGTGCCGAAGGATGGATATAAGGACGGGACCTATACGGGGAGCGGGACAGGCTTTGGCGGAACCATTACAGTCCAGGTTACGGTGAAGGATCAGAAGATCGCATCCGTTTCCATTGTGAGTGCGCCCGGCGAGACAGGCAGTTATCTGGCAAGAGCACAGGGTGTTATTGATCAGGTGATTTCCCGCCAGACACCAAATGTGGATGCGGTAAGCGGAGCCACTTACTCGTCCAATGGAATCATACAGGCGATTCAAAGCGCGCTGGCAGACGCCGGGGCATCGGGAACCAGCGATGATACGGAGAGCATGATCGCAGGTCCTGCAAAGCACGGGGCTGTGAGAAGTGTTTTCGGAGAAAAACAGGAGGACGGCAGTGCCAACGGGCTGAAGGACGGTACATACACAGGAACCGGAAAGGGCTTTGGAGGTAATGTGACGGTCACGATAGAGATCGAGGGCGGCGTTATAAAATCGATTACGCCCAGTCATCAGGATACGCCAAACTTTTTCAATAAAGCCTGGGAAGCGCTGCAGCCAAAGCTGTTGAATGCAAAATCGACAGAGGGCATTGACACGGTGAGCGGGGCGACCTTTTCTTCAGTTGGTATTCTGGATGCAGTGCAGAGCGCCTTGAATCAGGCGCAGGAAAAGAGTAATGGCGGCGGTCAGGCGTCGCAGGGTGGTACAGGTGAGACACCCGTGCCGTCTCCTACGGCAGCACCGGATCCGTCAGGCGAACCAACGGCGATACCGGATACGAATGTAACACCGGAACCGATCGTGTCGCCGGAGCCTACTGCGCCGCCGGACGGTACGGTAACGCCGGAGCCTGTTGTGCCGCCGGACAATACGGTAACGCCGGAGCCCACTGTTGTGCCAGAACCAACCGTAACACCAGAACCGGCAGGCATATACCGGGATGGGGTATATACAGGTTCTGATTATGGATTCAACGATCTGGTAACCGTAACAGTTACGATCTCAGGAGGTCAGATCGTCGCTCTTACCCAGAGCAATAACGATTCCCGCGAGTTTTTTGATCCGGCATGGAATATGATCAGTGCACAGATCCTGAGCATTCAGTCTGCAGATGGGATTGATACGGTAAGTGGAGCAACCTACTCCTCAGAGGGAATTTTGAATGCAGTGCAAAGTGCACTGGCACAGGCTAAAAACTAAAAATAGCTGAGCCGCAGAGCGAAGCTACTTGCCGTAGTAAGCGCCCCGCAGCAGCGGGGCGCTTTTATATCGACAATATGTATGCAATGACCTCAAACACCCCACACAAAAGCATGACGACAATAGGACTCCACTTTAATCTGCGCAGCATTACAAGTCCAGCGGTAAAATAGACCACCATGCGCAGAGAAATATTGGCGCGGGCCAGGGAGATGATGCCGCCTGCGAAAAAAGAGGAAACCAGGATGGAGACACCAGCTTTGGCGATCATGGCAACCACAGCAGGACGCAGCGCGGTAAGGGTACGCTGCAGGATGGTCATGCTGCGGTATTTTGTATAAATATAGGCCAACAGGGTAACAAAAATGCAGGACGGAAGAATACAGCCGAGAGTTGCGGCAATAGCACCTGCCGGACCTGCAACCTGTGTGCCTACAAAAGTCGCAGCATTTACAGCAATGGGCCCCGGGGTCATTTCTGCGATGGTGACCAGGTTTCCAAAAGAATTCATAGTAAGCCAGGAGTGCTGTACCACCACCTGTTCCTGGATCAGCGGCATAGCGGCATAGCCCCCGCCGAAGCTGAAGCATCCAATTTGAAGAAAGCTTAGAAACAATTGCAGATAGATCATGCGCCCTTCTTCCTCCTCTCTGATACAATGGTGCGGCATGCACCGAATATAGCCACAGCGATAATGATATAAACGACATTGACATTATAAAAATAAGAAAGAATAAAGCTCAAAATCATGATCAGGATAGAAATCCAGTCTTTCCCTTTTACGATGTTGCTTCCCATATCATAAACAACGGAAATGATCACTGCGCCTACGCCCGCCATCATACCATTCAACATGGCAGAAACATAAGGATTGGTGATAAAAATATCATAGATAACGGAAATCAGGGATAAAACCACCATGGGAGGGATAATAGCGCCCAGTACGGAAACAAGCACTCCCGGAATGCCTCCAAGCTTATAGCCCACTACGATCGCACCGTTTACGGCGATCGCCCCGGGAGAGGATTGGGCGATGGCAACCAGGTCCAGCATTTCTTCCTCATCGATCCAATGGTATTGATCTACAAACTTGTCCTTCAACAGTGTTACAATGACATATCCGCCGCCGAAGGTGAAAGCACTGAGATACAGTGTGGAAAAAAACAGTTTCCTCAGAACTGTGGATCTTTTTTCTTTCATAATAAGTCCTCCTTTGGATGTAGTATATATGTTTTTTATTTATATTGCAATGTTGAGAAAAATCCTCAATTGCTGCCATATCTTTTTTGGACAAAAAGATGTAATATAGATTAAGGTTAGTTGAACCTAACGAATAGCGGCGGAAAACCGACAATTGGTCATTTGGGAGGAGATAATATGTTTCTGGAAATAAAAGATTTAAGGAAAAGCTTCGGTACAGGCAATAACCGGGTGGAGGTACTGAAGGGAATTGATTTTTCTATAGAAAAAGGCGAAATCTGCGTGCTTCTGGGACCATCCGGCTCAGGGAAATCCACGCTTTTGAACATCATCGGTGGAATTGACGAGGCCGATGAAGGATATATTTCCATCAATGGGGAAAAGACAGCGGATATGAATGAGAAATCTCTGACCAGATATCGCCGCAGGCATTTGGGATACGTATTTCAAATGTACAACCTGATCCCCAATCTGAATGTAAAGGAAAATATAGAAGTAGGTGCTTATTTAAGCGAAAAAGCATTGGATATTGACGAACTGATGAAAACGCTGGGACTTTATGAGCACAGGCATAAGCTTCCCAACCAGCTCTCCGGCGGACAGCAGCAGAGAACTGCCATTGGTCGCGCAATTGTGAAAAATCCGGATATTCTTCTCTGCGATGAGCCTACAGGAGCGCTCGACTACAAAACCTCCAAGGAGATTTTGAAGCTTATAGAGGAGGTCAATCGCAAATACGGAAATACCGTGATCATGGTAACCCATAATGATGCCATCAAAAACATGGCCGACCGGGTGGTGAAGCTCCGTGACGGGGAAATCCGGAAAAACTATGTGAATGACAGCAAAACCGCCGCAGGCGATCTGGAATGGTAAGGCGGTGATATGATGAGAAATCCATTATTTAAGCGGCTTCCCAGGGAATTTAGGGGAGACTTTGGAAAATATCTGGTAATCTTTCTGTTTATGGCAGCGACCATTGGCTTTATATCCGGTTTTTTGGTGGCAGACGGCAGTATGATCCAGGCTTATAATGAGGGCTTTGAAAAATATAACATAGAAGATGGAAATTTCACGCTTTCCGCTCAGGCGAGCGACAATGAGCTGGAGCGTCTTGAAAAAGAAGGCGTGACGGTTTATGAGGATTTTTTTCTGGAGGATTCCGTGGATACGGACCTGGACGGAAAAGAGGACGGCACTATACGTATTTTTAAAAACAGGGAAGAAATAAACCTGGTGTGCCTGATGGAAGGAGCCATGCCGGAGGCGGAGGATGAGGTCGCGATCGATCGTATGTATGCGGACAATAACGGACTGAATCCGGGGGACACTGTTATGGCGGGAAACAAAGAATTGAAGATCAGCGGCCTGGTAGCGCTTCCGGATTATAGCTGCCTCTTTTCCGATAACAGTGATATGATGTTTGACGCGGTGAAATTCGGGGTTGCCATAATGTCGGAGGGCGGCTTTGAGGCTATGGGAAGCAGGCATATGAATTATCGCTATGCCTGGATTTACGATGAAGCACCGGAAAGTGAACAGGAGGAGAAAGAAAAGTCCGAGGATTTTATGAAGGTGCTGGCCAGAAATAAGACACTTAAGGATTTTATTCCCTGCTATCTGAACCAGGCGATCCAGTTTACAGGGGAGGATATGGGCAGTGATAAAGCGATGATGGAGGTGCTTTTATATATCCTGATCGTGATCATGGCATTTGTGTTTGCTGTCACCACCAATAACACC
Organism: Ruminococcus sp. 5_1_39BFAA; assembly: GCF_964240875.1. NCBI lineage: Bacteria > Bacillati > Bacillota > Clostridia > Eubacteriales > Oscillospiraceae > Ruminococcus > Ruminococcus sp. 5_1_39BFAA. The sequence goes on from NZ_CAXSVO010000010.1 coordinate 21,376, forward strand.
ATTACAAAGGAAGCCTCCGTGATCGGTACGCTGCGTGCTTCGGGCTATACGAGAGGAGAGCTTCTGGGACACTACATTTCATTGCCTATACTGGTAACGCTCCTGGCTGCTGTAGTGGGAAATATTCTTGGCTACACGGTATTTAAGGATATCTGCGCAGGGATGTATTACGGAAGCTACAGTCTGCCTACCTATGAGACGCGGTGGAACGCGGAAGCGTTTTTCATGACTACAGTGGTTCCGTTGGTGCTGATGGCAGTGATCAATCTGTTTCTGATCTCCAGAAAGCTGAAGCTTTCACCTTTGAAGTTTTTGCGGCATGACCTGAGCCGTTCTAATAAGAAAAGAGCAGTAAGGCTTCCTGGATTTAAGTTTTTTAACAGGTTCCGTCTGAGAATCATTTTGCAGAATAAGTCCAGCTATTTCACTTTGTTTGTGGGCATCGTGTTTGCCAATGTGCTGCTCCTTTTCGGAATGATGATGTCACCGCTGCTTTCCCATTATCAGGAGGAAACAGTGGAAAATATGCTTGCGGATTATCAGTATATCCTCAATGTACCGGAGGAGGTAAAAGAGGAGGATGCCAATACCTTGCTGGGAATGCTTCAAAAGCTGTTGACACCCTCCCTGGAGACAGCAAACGAAACGGCAGAGAAATTCTGCGCAGAATCCCTTAAAAATGTGCCGGATAACCGGGAAGGTGAATCTGTGATGGTCTACGGGATCGCAGAGGACAGCCGGTATGTGAAGGTTGATTTTCCGGAAGAAGGCGTTTGTGTTTCAGAGGGCTATCTGGAGAAATACGGCTTAAAGACAGGGGACACCATTACTCTGAAAGAGCCTTACGGGGACAAAGAATACCAGTTTACCATAGGGGGAACCTATCATTATCCGGCAGCGATCGCCGTGTTTATGCCAATGGATGAGTTCCGCAGCGTTTTTGAAAAAGGGCCGGACTATTTCAACGGTTATTTTGCCCAGGAGGAAATCGATGATATTTACGAGAGCTACATCGCAGCGACAATTACAGAGGACGACCTTACAAAGATTTCCAGGCAGCTTGACGTGTCGATGGGGAATATGTTTGTGATGGTGAATGTCTTTGCAATCGTGCTGTTTGCGCTGCTCATCTATCTGCTGACAAAGATCATTATTGAGAAAAATGCCACTTCCATTTCCATGGTAAAGATATTGGGATATGAAAACAGGGAGATCATCAGTCTTTACCTTACCGCCACTACCTGGGTGGTGGTGCTGTCCATCGGACTGAGTTTACTGATCGCCACAGCCGTGATCAAGGTGATCTATGTGTTTATGATGGCGGAATTCAGCGGCTGGCTGACCTTTTATATCAAGCCTGCTATCTATCCGGAAATGTGTATCATGGGATTTCTTGCCTATCTTCTGGTAGCCATAATGCAGTTCAGAAGGATTAAAAAAATCCCAATGGATGAAGCTCTGAAAAATGTGGAGTAGTAAGTCTTGACAATCAGGGGTAAATAGTGGTACTTTTGTACCGATACAATTTACTGAAACAAGGATTACAAATACAGAAGTGGGCGAGGTATGAACATGCAGGAATTGAAGCCAATTAAAGAAGGTAAGGTACGCGAGATTTATGACAATGGAGACAGCCTGATCATGGTTGCAACAGACCGCATCAGTTGTTTCGACGTGATTCTGAAGAACGAGGTAACCAAAAAAGGTACTGTACTGACTCAGATGTCCAAATTCTGGTTTGACATGACACAGGATATTCTGCCGAACCATATGATTTCCACAGATGTAAAGGATATGCCGGAGTTTTTCCAGCAGGAAAAATTTGACGGAAACAGCATGATGTGCAGAAAACTGGAAATGCTTCCGGTAGAGTGTATTGTGCGGGGATATATTACAGGAAGCGGCTGGGCAAGCTATGAAAAGACAGGAAAGGTTTGCGGCATCCAGCTTCCGGAGGGCTTAAAGGAATCCGACAAGCTGCCTGAGCCGATTTACACACCATCTACAAAGGCTGAGATCGGTGATCATGACGAAAACATTTCCTTTGAGCAGAGTGTTGCACATTTGGAGAAATACTATCCTGGCAAGGGACAGGAATACGCTGAGAAGCTTCGCGACTATACTATTGCGTTGTACAAAAAATGCGCAGAGTATGCACTGAGCAAAGGCATTATCATTGCAGACACCAAATTTGAGTTCGGTCTGGATGAAAACGGAAACATCACCCTTGGCGATGAGATGCTGACACCGGACAGCTCCCGTTTCTGGCCGGCAGACGGATACGAGGCAGGACATGGACAGCCGTCCTTTGACAAACAGTTTGCCCGCGACTGGCTGAAAGCCAACCCGGATAACAACTGGACGCTGCCAGAGGATATTGTAGAAAAAACGATTGAAAAATATCTTCAGGGCTATGAAATGCTGACAGGAGAGAAACTGGCATAATAAAAACGCTGATAAGGAGAAATCGGAATACGGTTTCTCCTTTTTCGGATAAAAGCATCAGATAGGAAAGGAGCGATTACGATGGATTACGCAAAAGAATCTTTAAAAATGCACTATGAATTAAAGGGAAAGCTGGAAGTGGTTTCCAGAGCTGCGGTAGATTCAAAAGAAGCCTTAAGCCTTGCATACACACCGGGTGTTGCACAGCCATGTCTGGAAATCCAGAAGGACGTTAATAAAAGCTATGAGCTTACAAGACGCTGGAATACGGTTGCCGTAGTGACGGACGGAACGGCTGTGCTGGGTCTTGGGGATATCGGCCCGGAGGCGGGTATGCCTGTAATGGAAGGAAAATGTGTCCTGTTCAAGGAATTCGGCGGTGTGGATGCCATTCCGTTATGCGTCCGCAGCAAAGATGTGGATGAGATCGTCCAGACAGTTCGTTTGCTGGCTGGCAGCTTCGGCGGGGTAAATCTGGAGGATATTTCCGCACCGAGATGCTTTGAAATTGAGAAAAAACTGAAGGAATGCTGCGATATCCCTATTTTCCACGATGACCAGCACGGAACAGCCGTGATCACTCTGGCAGGACTGATCAATGCACTGAAGGTAGTGGGAAAAAAGATCGAGGATATCAAGATCGTCACCTCCGGCGCAGGGGCAGCAGGAATCGCCATCATCCGGCTTCTCATTTCCATGGGTCTGAAAAATGTGATCATGACAGACCGCAAGGGCGCCATTTACGAGGGGCGTGAAGGACTGAATCCCATTAAAGAGGAGATGGCAAAGATCACGAATGCTGCTCATGAAAAGGGTACCCTGAAAGAAGTGATTCAGGGTGCAGATGTATTTATCGGCGTTTCGGCTCCCGGAACCCTTACCGCGGATATGGTGCGTACCATGGCAAAGGACCCGATCATCTTTGCATGTGCCAACCCCACACCGGAAATCTTCCCGGATGAGGCAAAGGCAGCAGGTGCAGCCGTAGTTTCCACAGGCCGTTCCGACTACCCGAATCAGGTAAACAACGTGCTGTGTTTCCCGGGAATCTTCCGTGGCGCACTGGATGTGCGGGCTTCTGATATCAATGACGAGATGAAGATTGCCGCCGCTCATGCCATCGCAGGGCTGGTAAGCGACGAGGAGCTGTGCGCAGATTACATCCTCCCGGCAGCTTTTGATCCGAGAGTAAGAGACGCCGTGGCAAAAGCCACCGCTGATGCTGCTGTTAAGAGCGGCGTAGCCAGAATCTAGTGCATAAAGTATAAATGTCTGCAGGACGGCTGTCTGAGCTGTCCTGCATTTTCATATATAGCAGATGGAAGAGAGAATATGGAGAAAACAATATTGCTCATAGAAGATGACAGAGGCCTGCGGACGGGGATCGCTTTTGCGTTCCGGCAGGATGGATACGAGATTCTGGAAGCCGGTTCCGGGGAAAGGGGGTATGAGATCTTCCAGCAGGTAAAGCCGGATGGGATCCTGCTGGATCTGAACCTGCCGGATATGGATGGGATCGGGTTTTGTGCGAAGATCCGAGAGATATCCGATATCCCCATTCTCATGCTGACTGCCAGGGATATGGAGACAGATGAGATACTTGGGCTTTCCAGCGGGGCGGACGATTATATGACAAAGCCTTTTTCCGTGGCGGTACTGAAGCTGCGGATGAAAAAGCTGATGAAGCGAAAGCAGCCGGGCGCGGGAGCTCTGCCTGCAGCTTCAGGGGGAAGCGGCTATGCCGGGGATGTTCTCTGCTCCGGGGAAATCCGTCTGAACCCATCCCTTGTGAAAATATGGAAAAATGAGGAGGAGCTGGAGTGCAGCGTGACGGAATACAAGATCCTGAAATTTTTCCTGGAAAATAAAAACCAGGTGCTGACACAAAATCAGATTCTGGATGCTGTGTGGGACAGCGAGGGGAAATTTGTCAGCGCCAATACGCTGCAGGTAAACATCGGCAGACTGCGCAAAAAAATTGAGACAAACCCCTCAAGACCCATTTATCTCAAAACCATACATGGAATCGGATATTTATGGGAGGATAAGGGATGAGGGAAGGGATTTGGCAGTGGGGACTGATCGGGATCACGGTCATCTGCCTTTTACTCTGTGCAGGGATGTTCCTGTATTACAGGCGCAATTTAAAGAATATAGCGGGAATCCTGGATCAATATGAAAAGGAGGGCAGAGTCAGGGAGGAGGAATGGAAGGATACCATGGAATCCAAGATCATCCACCAGCTCTGCCGTGTGCTGGCGCGGGCGGATCGCCAGAAGGAAAAGGCGGGGGAAGAAAAAAATGAGATTGCGGTGCTCCTCTCCGACATTTCCCATCAGTTAAAGACGCCCCTGGCAAATATCCTGCTGAACACAGAGCTTCTCAAGGACGGAAATCTTACCGTTGATGAGCAGAAAATGTTTCTGGAGCGGAACGAGGAGCAGGCAAAGAAGATGCAGTGGCTTATGAAAACCCTGGTGAAGGCTTCAAGGCTGGAACAGGGAGTTTTTGTTTTTGAAAGCAGCCCGGCACCCTTAAAGGAAACGCTGGCAAAGAGTATCGGCGCTGTTTATGCCCAGGCAAGGGAAAAAAGCATTGCAGTGGAAACCGGAGATTTTGAGGAATATATGCCATGCCACAACCCGAAATGGACGGCGGAAGCAATTGGCAATATCCTGGAGAATGCTGTGAAATACTCCCCTGCCGGAAGCAGGATTTTTATTGAGGTGGAGCCGTTGGAAATCTATACAAAGGTAAGGATCACAGACCAGGGTCCAGGAATACCAAAGTCCGAATACAACGACATATTTAAGCGATTTTACAGGGGCAAACAGATGGAACAGGAGGAGGGAAACGGTCTGGGATTGTACCTGGCACAGCTTATTCTACGCTGCGAAAAAGGATACGTAACAGTCGGCCCGGGGGAAAACGGGGGAAGCTGTTTCTCTGTTTTCCTTCTGAATTCCTGATGCGTTCTCCACGACACTCATGGCAAATCTGACAAAATTGTCAGGAAATTTTTTCGGATATGTCAGGGCCATGTCAGATATTCCTGATATGCTGTTATCATAGCCAGGGGGACGGAACATCCCCTTAGGGCAGGATCAAGGAGGAACGAGCATATGGAAATATTAAAGACGGAAAATCTGAAGAAATATTATGGAAAAGATGAGAGTCTGGTAAAGGCTCTGGACGGAGTGGAGCTGTCTGTGGAGGAGGGAGAGTTTGTAGCCGTAGTGGGAACATCGGGAAGCGGAAAGTCCACACTCCTCCATATGCTGGGCGGGCTGGACTATCCCACAGAAGGGTGTGTGAAGGTCCGCGGAAAGGACATTTTCAAGCTGAATGAGACAGACCTGACTGTTTTCCGAAGAAGAAACATTGGATTTGTTTTTCAGAGCTATAATCTGGTGCCTGTTTTAAATGTCTATGAAAATGTCGTGATGCCTGTAGAACTGGACGGCAGAGAGCCGGATAAAGATTATGTGGAGGAGATTCTGAAGACACTGGGAATTGCAGGAAAGCGCTACAGCCTTCCCAGTCAGCTTTCCGGCGGACAGCAGCAGAGGGTGGCGATAGCCCGTGCGCTTGCTGCGAAACCGGACATCCTTTTGGCGGATGAGCCTACGGGAAACCTGGATTCCAAAACCTCCCAGGAGGTTATGGGGCTTTTGAAGCTTTCCAATTCCAGATTCGGGCAGACCATTGTGATGATCACCCATTCTGAGGAGCTGGCCCAGCTTTGCGACAGGATCATCCGCATTGAGGACGGAAGGATCGTGGGCAGCAGGGGGTGGCATTATGCGGAATAATAATCAGAAGGTCATCCGGAGAATCTCAGACAGGAGTATGAAGAATAACAGGATGCGGAATCGGTTTGCCATGCTGGCGATCTGTCTGACCAGCCTGTTGTTCACAACGATTTTTTCCATGGGGATCGGCATGGTTCAGGTGTTTCAGGAGCAGACCATGAGGGAAGTGGGAGGCAGGTTTCATGCGGGCCTAAAGCACGTTACCATGGAGCAGTATGAAAAGATCACCGACAATCCGCTGGTGGTATCATCGTCCTATAATATCCTGTTGGGAATGGCGGATAACCTGAAAAAGCGTCAGGGTGAGATCCGTTATGCGGAAGACGAAACGGAGCTGGAAAACGCTTTTATTTCTCTGAAAGAAGGCGGTCTTCCGGAAAAAGAGGATGATCTCATTGCAGATACCATTACTTTAAAAGAATTAAAAGTCCCGGCAAAGGTGGGAGAAAAGGTGCCGCTGGAATTTTCCTTTCAGGGGCAGGAGATTAAAAAGGAATTTACACTCTGCGGCTGGTATGAGGGCAGCGAGATTTCCCACGCAAGCGAACTGTATGTCTCAAAGGCTTATTGGGAGAAGCTGCGGGGAGACAGGACAGATGAGGATTTTGCAGAATGGTATGACGGTCATCCCGATGCTGTAGGAGCCGGACTGGTAAACGGCAATCTGTTTTTTGAAAATGACAGGAATATCGAAGAGAATGTGCGCCAGTGTATCACGGAGGCAGGATACAGCCCTGAGGGAGATACCTCCATTGCACAGGGAGATGTGGCAGTGCAATATGGTGTAAACTGGGCGTACATGTCAAACAGAATGGAAAGTATTGACCCGTCTACCCTGCTGCTTTTGGGATCACTTTTATTTATCATCGTTGTGACGGGTTATCTGATCATTTATAATATTTTTCAGATTTCGATTTTAAAGGAAATCAGCTTTTATGGTCTGTTAAAAACCATCGGAACAACAAAGAAACAGCTCCGCAGGCTGATCTACCGTCAGGCTTGGAAGCTTTCCGCTGTGGGAATCCCAGTGGGTCTGCTTCTGGGATATTTTGCAGGGCAGTTTCTGATGCCCTACCTGATACGGATGAGCAACTATGAGATGACCGGGGGATTTCGGTTCAGTCCATGGATATTTGTATTCGGAGGTGCATTTTCTTTCTTTACCGTGCTGATCAGTTGCCGGAAGCCGGCTAAAATAGCAGGTTCAGTATCGCCCATAGAGGCGGTGCGCTATACGGAGGGAAGCACAGGAAAAAGAAAAAAAGAGAAAAAATCAGATAAGGGAGCAAAAATCCGTCGGATGGCCCTGGCGAATCTGGGGAGAAACAGAAAGAAGACAGCCGTTGTCATTTTATCCATATCCTTAAGTGTGATTCTTTTGGAGCTGGTAGTGTCTGTTGTGGGAAGCTTCCGTATGGACGAATATATGGAAGACAGAATTGCAGGAGATTATATGGTGGGAAATGTGAATTTTACCAGAGCGTCTCCCGTGAGCTACGATTTTTCCATAGATGAAGAAATGATAGAGGGCGCTGACGCCATGGATGGTGTGGAAGAGACAGAGGAGGTCTGGACTCAGGATTTTGTGGACCATAGCTTGTCGAAGGAAGGCAGAGAGCGTTTTGCACAGTTTTTCCAGGAAGGAAAGCTGGAAACCGATCCTCTGTATTTTGGAGGAGGACAGGAGAGCGTTGATAAGATCATCAGAGAGGTCATCGGAGGGGAAGAGACGATCAGCGAAGCAAGATACGGCTATACGGAAAAGCTCCTGAAAAACCTTACTCCGGTAAAGGGAACCATTGATATGGAGAAATTTGCCACCGGGAAATATGTGTTGTTGGAGGAATGCAGATTTACGGATAATGGGGAAAGAGGCGACTGTCTTTATGAGCCGGGAGATAAGATCACATTAAGATTTCCTACAGAGGACACGGAGCAGATACTGGATTTGGATGAGAATGGGGAATATGTAGCGGATCATTTCAGCAATATGGAAGAAAAGGAATATGAGGTCATGGCTGTGGTAAGTCATATCCCGGATAGTATGAGCACACATTTTCACGGAGTGAATGAGCTTGTGACCGTTGTGCCTCTTGCGGATATTAAGGGTGTGCCTCATTCCAAGATGATCGCGAAATCCTATACGGTGAAGGAGGAATGCAAGGCAGCATTTGAGGAGTTCCTGAAATATTACACGGAAAATGTAAATGTCTCTATGGGATATCTTTCCAAAGGGATACTGGCGGATGAATTTTCCGGTATGATCGGCGGAATCTCTACAGTGGGATATGCGCTGTGCGGTGTGATCGCAGTGATCGGAATCCTGAATTTTGCCAATTCCATGTTTACCAGTATCCTTACCAGAAAACAGGAGCTTGCAGTGATGCAGAGTATCGGAATGACAAAGGGGCAGATCAGGACGATGATCCTGTGGGAGAGCGGCTATTATCTGCTGATATCTGGCTGTATCAGCATCGTGGCGGGAAGCCTGTTGGCGTATGTTGCCATAGGGGCACTGAATGGAGTGGTGAAGTGCTTTGACTATCAATATACGGCAGTGCCTTTTATCATTATGATCCCTGTTTTTGCAGTGATCTCCGTATTTATTTCTCTGGCAGCGTACAGCCAGACCCAGAAAATGAGCGTAGTGGAGCGGCTCCGTCACGAAGCATAGTCTGAAGACGTTCATATTCTTTTTGGAGCATTAAATAGCCGTCGTAAGTGATGATATAGGACTTACGGCGGCCTTCTGCTGCTGTGAGACGGATGAGACCTGCCTGCTCGAATTTTGGCAGCATGGCGTAGAGGGTGCCGGGGCCTACCGTCACCCTTCCGTGGGAAAGATTTTCTACCTTATCCATGATGTCAACGCCGCAGCACTCCTCCAGAAGTGCCAGGAGAATATAGTACATTGGCTCTGTTAAGGTCTGAAATTGTTCTCTTGCCATGGGTGCCTCCTTTCTGGCGGGGATTTGACTATGCTGCGGACAGCTTCACGGCGGCAGCCTTCATCTGCTCCGGGGTGAGGGGCTGGAGGGAATCCAGGACGATCATTTTGCCGGGGTAGACGATGTAATAATAGTGTAAAGTAGAGTAACTATGGAGGGCTTTTTCGCTGTTCCATTCTTTGGTGCAGTCCGTAGGTTTTTTGAGATTCTGGGTTTGGGCTTCCCACATTTTAGTCAGGAGCCATGGCCGCTGGGTTTCGTAAATACGGTAACAGACAATATCCGTAATGTGTTTTTCATCCTTTCCGGTATCCTGTGATTGAGAAACTGTACCGTAATTCAGGACATAGTATCGCTGCATCCCCAGAATACCGTGATTTTCTTCATATCTGGAACGAACAATGGGAGACTTCGTGGAAGCATAATCCTCTTTGAGAAGAGGAAAGCTTTCTGCCCGTGCCTGGTTTTCTGCCGCTGGCTGGGAGTCGGGATCCTTGTACAGGGATTCCTGGGCAAAGATCAGGATAAAAAACGCCGGAATAAATGCCATAACAATATACAGGGTGCGATCGTCCCTGGAAGGACGTTTCCATGTCCAGAATAAGCGGCAGAGACAGATGGTGATTACGTAAATGGTCAGATAGGCGGCATCGTTGAAATCACGGAAAAAGAGCAGGATAAAGAGAATGAAAGCAGTAAAAATAACATCGGACAGAAAGCCTATCCCATGGAGTCGTTTTAGAAAAGGATTTTTCGCACCATAAAATGGACGGATGCCCTGCCGGATAAGCTGTTTTTGCCTCCAAAAGCGCAAAATGAGGACAAGAAACCCTGCCATTCGGGCAAAAGGGTAGATCCAAAGGAGAATAAGAAGAGACAGGGAACCCTCAAAAAGCAGTTCATAGAGATTGTCACTCCTTTTGACGATCAACGAAATGTTCAGCCACAGGATCAGAAAGCATATCACGATATCTATACGGTAAAGCCAATATTCCGCCTTTTTGATATTAGAAAGCCGTTCCTCCTCCGTGACGATCTCTGGCGCGTTGGGCCTCTCCTGGCGGAAGATACAGAATTTTCTTTTGGCATCCACCAGCGCCCAGCCTGCCGCACGGCAGTATTCACTGTATTCCAGAGCCTCCCGCTCCGGTAAATAGTCGTAATTACTGGCATCCGGAAACACCTCCACGCGATAGCATACCTTTTGAGGCAGCCCCTTTTCAAACTCTAACCCCAGTTTCCATTGGGTAAAATGCCATCCTTTCATAGCCATATCCTGCAGCAGCTCTGCAAGATCATCACAATTTCTGTACCGGAAGCGGCGGTACAAAACTTTTTTGGTACCTTTTTCCTTACCCTTCATAGAGATGCCCCCTTTCCAATTATCGAGTATCGATATTGTTCTTGGTTTTATTATATTATCGAGTATCGATATTGTCAATATCATATTATCGTGGCTGCTATAATTCATGGTTAAGCTGCCTGATATTTCCTTATTGAGAAAAAATATCTAATAAAGTAGTTGACTGCTAATGGATATTAGAATATACTAACTGATGTAAGAAAACCGTAATAATAAGTAGGTAATCCTGAATAAAATAAGATATACCTACAGTTTTAAAGAAAAGAGGATAAAATGATGCCGTTATCTATGGTAAATGAAGGGGAAACAAACGTAATCAAAAAAATAGGTGGAAAAGAAGAAACCCGGAAATTCCTCGAAAATCTTGGCTTTGTAACAGGTGGAGTAGTCACTGTAGTAAGTGAAATCGGCGGAAACCTGATCGTAAATGTGAAGGACTCCCGAGTGGCTATCGGCAAAGACATGGCAAACAAAATTATGGTTTAATGGAAAGAAGGAGACTATTATGAAAACATTACGACAAGTTGCCGTTGGTCAGACTGTCACGGTAAAAAGGCTGAACGGGGAAGGACCTGTAAAGAGGCGCATTATGGATATGGGTATCACCAAAGGGGTAACCATTTATGTGAGAAAAGTAGCACCATTGGGAGATCCGGTTGAGGTAACCGTGAGGGATTATGAGCTGTCTTTGAGAAAAGCAGATGCAGAAATGATTGAGGTAGAGTAATTTTTTTATTTGAAGGTTAGATTTAGCTAATTAATGACCGCAAACGCTGACCAAAGATAGTTGCTAAAAATAGAAATGACTTAATTATTCAGAGAAAGAGGGGGCATGAAAATGTCGATTAAGATTGCGCTCGCAGGTAACCCAAACTGCGGCAAAACTACATTATTCAATGCGCTGACCGGCTCCAATCAGTTTGTAGGAAACTGGCCAGGTGTAACTGTTGAGAAAAAAGAAGGTAAATTAAAAGGTCATAAAGATGTCACCATCATGGACCTTCCTGGTATTTACTCCCTTTCCCCATATACACTTGAGGAAGTGGTAGCCAGAAATTATCTGATCAATGAAAGACCGGATGCGATCATCAACATTGTTGACGGAACGAACATCGAACGAAACCTGTATCTGTCCACCCAGATCATGGAATTGGGAATTCCGGTAGTGATGGCTGTTAATATGATGGACCTTGTTAATAAGTCCGGCAATAAAATACATATTGATAAGCTCAGCAAGAGACTGGGCTGTGAAGTTGTGGAGATTTCCGCTCTGAAAGGAACCGGAATCCAGCAGGCAGCAGAGAGAGCTGTTGCGGCAGCACAGAAAAAACAGAACGTAACTCCGGTTCATGAGTTCGCAAAAGATGTGGAGCATGTAATCGAGACAGTAGAGGATAAGCTGGGCAGCAGCGTTCCGGAAGGACAGAAACGCTTCTTTGCGATCAAGCTTCTGGAAAAGGATGACAAGATCGGGTCACAGATGAAAAACGTCCCGGATGTTTCCAGGGAGATCAAGCTTCTGGAAGACAAGTTTGACGATGATACAGAGAGTATCATCACAAATGAGCGTTATGTATATATTTCTTCCATTATCGGAGAATGCTACACAAAGGCTTCCAAAGAGAAAAAGCTTACCACCTCTGATAAGATTGACCGTATTGTGACGAACCGCTGGCTGGCGTTGCCGATCTTTGCGGTTGTTATGTACATTGTTTATTATGTATCTGTTACCACAGTTGGTGACTGGGCAACGACCTGGGCAAATGACGGCGTGTTCGGTGAAGGCTGGAACCTGTTAGGTATTGAGAGTCTGCATATTCCTGGAATCCCTGAACTGGTAGAAAGCTTATTAAGCGCGCTGAACTGTGCAGACTGGCTCCAGGGACTGATCCTCGACGGTATCGTAGCCGGTGTTGGTGCGGTTCTTGGTTTCGTACCTCAGATGCTGGTACTGTTTATCTTCCTGGCATTCCTGGAAGCATGCGGATATATGGCACGTGTTGCATTTATCATGGACCGTATCTTCCGTAAATTTGGCCTTTCCGGAAAATCCTTTATTCCGATGCTGATCGGTACAGGATGCGGTGTTCCTGGTGTTATGGCTTCCCGAACCATCGAGAATGACAGAGACCGTAAAATGACTATTATGACCACAACCTTTATTCCTTGTGGCGCAAAGCTTCCGATCATCGCTTTGATCGCAGGCGCATTATTTGACGGTGCTTCCTGGGTTGCACCAAGTGCATATTTTGTTGGTATTGCAGCAATCATCTGCTCTGGTATCATCTTAAAGAAAACAAAGATGTTTGCTGGAGATCCTGCTCCTTTCGTTATGGAGCTTCCGGCATATCATATGCCGACTGTAAGCAATGTATTAAGAAGCATGTGGGAGAGAGGCTGGTCCTTCATTAAAAAGGCCGGAACCATCATCCTTCTTTCCACCATTGTTCTGTGGTTCTTAATGAGCTTCGGATGGGTAGACGGTTCCTTCGGTATGCTTGAGGCAGAGCAGCTTGATGCAAGTATCCTTGCTTCCATTGGCGGTGTTGTAGCTCCGCTCTTCAAACCTCTTGGATGGGGCGACTGGAAGATGGCAGTTGCAGCAGTTTCCGGACTGATCGCAAAAGAGAACGTTGTAGGTACCTTCGGTGTACTGTTTGGATTTGCAGAGGTTGCAGAGGACGGTGCAGAGATCTGGGGCGCACTGGCTGGCAGCATGACAGCAGTTGCAGCATACTCCTTCCTGGTATTTAACCTTCTGTGCGCACCATGCTTCGCAGCAATGGGGGCAATTAAGAGAGAGATGAATAACACAAAATGGTTCTGGTTTGCGATCGGATACCAGACACTCCTTGCTTACGTTGTATCTCTCTGCGTATACCAGTTAGGAAACCTGTTCACTGGCGGCGGATTTGGAATTGGTACAGTTGTTGCAGTAATCTGTGTAGTCGGATTTATTTATCTGCTGTTCAGACCGTATAAAGAAAGCAAAACTCTGAATGTCAACATAAAAGGAATGGCAGGAACACGATAATTCGGAATCCGGTTTGGAATGAAAAAGAATCATCTCAGCCTGCATCGCAAAAGGTGCGGGCTGAGCTTCTACTAGGAGGAAAAGCATGGTACAGGACGAAGAGCTGATTGAGGAATCCCAGGGTTATGAGAGAACGCAGATGCAGAAGGATATGGTGATTGAGAAGCTGCGGGAGCAGGGCTGCAGGATTACCAGACAGCGTCGGATGATTCTTGATATTATTCTGGAAGAGGAATGTGCCTGCTGTAAGGAGATTTACTACAGAGTCCAGGAAAAGGACAAAAAGATAGGCCCTGCCACCATTTACCGCATGGTAAATATGCTGGAAAAGATAGGGGCTATCAATAGAAAGAACATGTATAAAATCTCAGGCTGCGATTTTAAGTGCGAGGAAAGTGTGTGCATTGTCAGGCTAAGCGATAATACTACCTACAGGCTTCCCAGGGACACCTGGAAGGAGGTTGTAAAGGCAGGAATGAAAGAGCTCGGCTATATTCAGGAGCAGGAGATTAAAAGTATTGATGTAAAAGGGAGTTAATGTAAAAGCCCTTTCATTAACTTCCGACAATATTTTTTTTAATCACGGATTAGATTAAACTAACGAGAGAAGGCGAAAACTAACAGAAAGATGATATTTCATACAGAAAGGAGACATAAGTCATGAGCATTGTAATCATAGGGTGAAACGAGAGAATGGTGTGCCAGTATTCGGATATCTGCAAGGATTACGGATATAAAGCAAAGATATTTCCAAAGGAAAGCGGCTCCATCAGGAAAAAAATCGGATGTCCAGATCTGATGGTGCTGTTTACCAACACGGTATCTCACAAAATGGTGATCAGCGCCTCACAGGAGGCAAAGAAAAACAATATCCCGGTTGCACGTATTCATACCAGCAGCGCCAGCGCATTAAAAAGCGCCCTGGATGAGCATTGCGTAATGGCTTAAGGAGGCTTTCAATGATTGAAAAATATTTGATTGAGCATTGTTCGCCTACTCTGGCATCGGTAAAGTCAGCGAATCTGTTTAACGCCAGCTTTGAGGTAGGTGAAGATATGGACAGACAACTGGCTGTCTGGAACAGTGCGATGAATCCCAAGGGGGTAAAGCTTCTGGCTCTGCGAAAGCGAGGAAGGCGTGCGCTGATTTATGTTTACCGGGAAAAGCAGCTGCAGCGGAATCTGAATAAGCCCGGAGTGGCAGATTTCCTGAGAAAATTCGGGTATGCGGATACCGACGCAGACAATTGTCTGGCGTATCTTTGCAGCCGTTTTGCGGTAAGTGAAGAATTTCCCCATGAGATCGGGATTTTTCTGGATTACCCACTAGGAGATGTGATCGGCTTCATAGAAAATGAGGGCAAAAATTATAAGTGTGCAGGCTGCTGGAAGGTTTACTGTAATGAGTGTGATGCTCTGGAGCAGTTCCGGAAATACAGAAAGTGCCGGGAGATTTACCTGAATCTGTGGAAGAAGGGCAGAAGTGTTTTGCAGCTCACCGTGGCTGCGTGACATAAGAAATAATCAAAGAAAGAGGTTGGAAAAATGAGTAAAATTGCAGTTGTTTATTGGAGTGGAACAGGAAATACGGAAGCAATGGCAAATAAAGTAGCAGACGGTGCAAAGGAGGCAGGAGCTGAGGCTTCTGTTTTCGGCATAGAGGATTTTTCTGCCGATAAGGTAGATGAATTTGACGCACTGGCCTTCGGATGCCCGGCTATGGGAGACGAGGTACTGGAGGAGGATGTGTTTGAACCGGCATTTGATGCCTGCGAGGAAAAGTTGAAAGCAAAGAAAGTGGCATTGTTCGGTTCCTATGGCTGGGGTGATGGCGAGTGGATGCGCAATTGGGAAGAAAAATGCAAAAATGCTGGGATCGCTCTTGCGGCGGAGAGCGTGATCTGCAACGAGGAACCTGACGATGAGGCTCAGGAAGCGTGCATTGCACTTGGAAAGGCACTTTGCTAAAACAGACAAAACAAGTTGAAATTATTTTTGTAAAAAATTGCCTTTGAAGAACCAGAAAAACTACGATATAATATTATCATAGTTGAATCAAGAATTTAAGCGTGTTGCTCTATGAAGCGTAAGTCCGGCCTCATAAGCGATGCGCTTATTTTTTTGTGTCAAAGGGAAGCTTAGCGAAAGGAGTAACAAAATGGAAGAAAAAACAAACACATTTCTGGTGTCGGAGAAGGTCGGCACTTTGATGAGAAAATATGCGGTACCCTGCATTATTTCTTTATTAGTAGCAGCTTTATACAATATCGTGGATCAGATCTTTATTGCGAATGCGTCGTATCTGGGATCCTACGGAAATGCAGCAAATACGGTGGTTTACCCACTTACCGTTGTGGCACTGTCCCTCGCGGTTATGATCGGCGATGGCTGCTGTGCCTTTGTAAGTATTTGTCTTGGAGCCAATCAGAAGGACAGAGCACACAAAAGCATCGGAACAGCAGTAACTTTATGTGTGATCGTCAGTCTTGTGCTGACAGCAGTTTATTTTATTTTCCAGAAGCAGATCCTGATCATGTTCGGCGGTATGGTAAATGAGGAGACCTATGCCTGTGCAAAGGAATACTTTACCTATATTACCATAGGAATCCCCTTCTACATGTTTGGTCAGGCAATGAACCCGATCATCCGTTCTGACGGAAGCCCTAAATTTGCTATGGCAGCTACCGTCAGCGGTGCGATTGTAAATATAATTCTTGACCCTGTTTTCATCTTTGTATTCCATTGGGGTATGATGGGAGCGGCTGTAGCAACAGTATTGGGTCAGGTGCTCACTGCAGGATTATCAATCTGGTATCTTTGCCATATGAAGGCTGTGAAGCTGGAAAAGAAGAGCTTTGTTATGTCAGGAAGCCTGATGCAGAAATTCCTGCCTCTTGGTATCTGCAGCTTCCTTTCACAGATCTCTCTGGTAGCAGCAATGGCAGCGATCCAGAATATGACATTAAAATATGGCGGTCTTGACCCGATTTTCGGTCAGGCACAGTATGCACAGATCCCGATGGCGGTACTGGGGATCGTTATGAAGTTCTTCCAGATCGTGATCTCTGTTTCCGTAGGACTGGCAGCAGGCTGTATCCCGATCGTAGGATATAACATCGGTGCGGGACGAAAAGACAGAGCATTGAACTTGTTCACCAAGCTTCTGATCGCGGAGGCAGCAGTGGGCGCTGTTGCACTTTTTATCGTACAGGTTTTCCCGCATCAGCTTATCGGTATCTTCGGAGCAGCAAACGAGAGCAGCTATTATACGGATTTTGCAGTAAAAAGCTTCCGGGTATATCTCTGTATGATGATCTTTGCAACGGTTAATAAAGGTACTTTTATTTATCTGCAGTCCCTAGGAAAAGCGTTTGCCTCTACCATGCTTTCTCTGGTAAGGGAGGTTGTATTCGGTGTTGGTTTTGCGCTGATCCTGCCCACATTTTTCGGACTGGACGGAGTCCTGTACTCCATGCCGGTTTCCGATGTGCTGACCTTTATTTTGTCAGCAATTGTCATTGCATATACCTATAAAACGCTGAAGGAGCCAGCCAAAGCGCCTTCCAAATTGCAGACAGATTAAAAAAAACGATTTGATTATTGACAAGCTTTCACCTTCATTATATGATAAAAACAAGAGGTGCCGGCCAGCTCTTTTCGGCAGAAAAGATGCTGGCCTTTCCTATGTACGAAAAGGAGAAAAGCGTATGTTTGAATTACTGAATGGAGTAACGATCACACCGGAATTTTCTGACCAGGGAGTAGACTGTTATCGCCTGGAGGGCGGGAATTTTGAAAATGAATATTATGTGGTTTCGGAAGCAGAGACGAGAAAGCTTCTGAATACGCCGGAAATTGTGGGATATGAAGTATACCACTGTCTGATCCCATCCACCGCCCAGATGATGTATTATTTTAAGGAGCAGAAGAAGGTTACCACCGCAAACATTCTTTCAATCCTGCGGGGAGCACTGAATTATCCTCTTGAGGAGAGCTGCTACAGGGAGCATATCCGTGTTCATGATATCAGCTTTCTTTCCAGTGAGCGTGTCTTTGACCATGACGAGATCGCGGGGCTGGAGATTAAGTACAGTAAGCTGACCATGGTTCCTGACAGCACACTGCTGATCGGTGATATTATCGCATCGGGCGAGACGTTGATCCATTGTCTGCGCTATGTGACGGATTTTTACCGCGAAAACGGCGCCAAGCTTCGCAATATCATCATTTTTACAATAGGAGGCACTACCGGAATTGAGATCCTGGAGAGGCTGACTAAGGAGATCCGGGAATTCTGGCCGGATTTTGAAGGCTTTATTGCCGTTTATTATGAGGGAATCTTCAGTACCTATCAGGATAAAGGTGTTTCCGGCATCAATCTGCCGGATGTGGATTTCTACTGGAAGGACGGCATTATTGCACCGGAGTTCAGGAGAGAGACCCTGTCCATGCGCGATCCGCTTTTTGAAAAATGTATCATTTATGACGGAGGGGCGCGCCGCTATGAGATTCATGAGCATGTGAAGGAAGTACTGGATTTCTGGGAGGGCATCCTGGAGCGTGAGGACAAGATCGACATGAAGGAGCTTCTTGACGAAAAGCTGGGATATCCTACCCCCATCAGTTATGAAGACTGGCTGCGCTGCAACCATTACGAAAGGCTGCCTGAGGTACAGACAAAATGGTTGTATAAGCAGGAGCTTGGATATATTGAGAGCCTGAAGGGAGTAACCCTTAAGGAAATCTGTGAGCAGAGGATCCGGGAATTCAGACAGGCGTTGCGGAAATATATTATCTGAGAACAGCATTTAGGAACAGGGCGGCAGGGAAGCCGGCCTGTTTGCTGAGTTAAAATAAATTTTTTACATACGAGGAGAGAGAAAAAATGAGTGACACGAGGAGTAAGGCGGCATCGGCGGACATCGATTATGCAGAGTGTGCGGTGCCGAAGGAGAGCAGGCGGAGCCAGTTGACAATGTTTATGATCATGCTGGGATTTACCTTCTTTTCCGCAAGTATGTGGGTAGGCCAGGAGCTGGCGGACGGACTGGATTTCTATGGATTCGTGGGAGCGCTTCTGGCAGGCGGTATTATCCTGGGAGTCTATACAGGACTTTTGGGATACGTAGGTGCAGAAACAGGAATGAGCATGGATCTGCTGGCGCAGCGTTCTTTTGGAATAAAAGGCTCTTACCTTTCATCTGCTATGATCAGCTTTACACAGATCGGATGGTTTGGTGTTGGAATCGCCATGTTTGCCATTCCCATTGCAAACCAGCTATTTGGAGGGAGCAAGGCGGCAGAGTATATTCTGGTCGTGATAGCCGGAGTGTGTATGACGGCTTCTGCTTACTTTGGAATTAAGTCTCTGACAGTTGTAAGCTATATTGCAGTTCCGCTGGTAGCGATCCTTGGCACGGTTGCCATGGTGATGGCGATCAGCCAGGGAGAGGGCACGATCGTTGACCAGTTTGCAGTAAACAGCGGTACGCTCAGTGTGATCGGCGGTGCAGGACTTGTTATGGGCTCCTTTGTATCCGGAGGAACTGCAACACCGAACTTTTCGCGGTTTGCGAAATCAGGAAAATCCGGTGCAATTACAACAGTAGTTGCTTTCTTTATCGGAAATTCCCTGATGTTCTGTTTCGGTGCTGTTTCCTATATTTTTGTGGGCGGAAATGATATTTTTGATGTAATGATCCGTTTGAACCTGTTCTATTTTGCTGTGCTTGTTTTGGGACTGAATATCTGGACGACCAATGACAATGCGCTGTATTCCGCAGGTCTTGGACTGGCAAATATTTTCCATCAGAAGAAAAAGCCTATGGTGCTGGTTTCCGGTATAATCGGAACAGTGGCATCTGTATGGCTGTACTGGAATTTCTGTTCCTGGCTGAATATCCTGAACTGCACACTTCCGCCAGTAGGTATCATCCTTGTACTTGGCTATTTCATGCACAAGGATGAGTACAGAGATGAGGTAAAGAACACAAAGATTGTCGACTGGTTTGCAGTAGTCGGTGTGATTTTGGGAGCTGTGGTGGCAAACGTAGTGAATTGGGGTATCGCATCCATCAACGGAATGGTGGTAGCGGCTGTGTGCTACATCATCGGACAGATGGTAAACAAAAACAAATAAAAATAAATAAAGAACAGGAAGTATCAACCCGGGCCGGTCAGGTCCGGGTGTTTTTGTGTAACTGCGAAATATTAACACCTTGGTGAAATTCAAATACTTATAATTTCACCAGGGGATTTTTTATAATGGGAGAAAAATGTAAAAGGATAATGAGGAGGGTTTGCTTGATGGGTTATCAATTTGTAGATAAGGGAGGAACATTTCATCTGAAAAATGCGGAAGAAAACCGCTATCTGTATCTTCCGCTGGCAAACAGGGCGGGAGTGATGAATTCCATTACACCGGACGGGCATGGAGACAGTAAGCTGAGTCAGGATGAATTCCTGTTGGAGCCGGTAAGTTCGGAGAATCTCCACGAGAGTACGGGAAGCAGAAATTTCTGGTGTAAGGTAAAAGGATATGGTGCATGGTCCGCAACGGGAAATTCGGCCATGCAGGCAATGCAGAGATTGACCGGACAAAAGGAAGACAGTGAACTGACAGGAGGGCAGCTCTGGCAGGAGACAAGGAGAACATGGAAAGAAAACGGCCTTTCGGCCACGGTGAAAAACTTTTGCCCTGTGACAGAGGACAAAGTGGAAATCATGTCTGTCACATTGAAAAACTGCGGAGAAGCGACTCTTGAAATTACGCCTACTGTGGCAATCCCAATTTTTGCGAGAGGGGCTGACCATATTCGCGACCATCGCCACGTGACCTCCCTTTTGAACCGGATGGAGGTGACAAAGGACGGTGTTGTGGTGACTCCCAGCATGGCATTTGACGAGCGGGGGCATCATTACAATTACCGCTCATACGGAATTTATGCCCGGGGTGAGGATGAAACAGGAATCCTGGGAGCTTTCCCGTTGCTGGAAGAATTCACAGGGGAGGCGGGAAGTCTCCTGTGGCCGGAAGCGGTAATATGCGATAGAAGGAATGAGAGGCAGCAGACAGAAAATATGGTATTTCCGGGAGAATGCCGGGAGGGGTATGAAGCTATGGGTGCCCTGCGTTTTCCTGACCTTACCCTGGCGCCGGGAGAAGCGTACCGCTATATGATCCTGTTAAGCTATGATGGCGAGGGCAAGGAATATCTGGAAGCGGGCAAGGCTGATGCCGCTTTTGAGGAGATGTGCCGTTACTGGCAGCGGCAAAAAACGGTATCCGTTTCCACAGGAGATGAGCGGTTTAACGGATGGATGGAATGGGTGGGACTGCAGCCCTTCCTTCGCAGGATCTATGGCTGTTCTTTTTTACCTCATCATGATTACGGACGAGGAGGCAGAGGATGGCGGGATCTGTGGCAGGACTGTCTGGCGCTTATTCTCATGAATCCGGATGATGTGAGGGAGGATCTGGTGAATTTCTTTGCAGGAGTCCGGGCGGATGGGACAAATGCTACCATTATTGGCAGTAAGGCAGGAGAATTTAAAGCAGACCGCAACAACATTGTCCGCGTATGGATGGATCATGGTTACTGGCCCTTTTTTACAGTGGAATTATATCTGAAGCAGACAGGGGATTTCCAGTTCCTTTTGGAAGAGAATACGTATTTTAAGGACCAGATCACCCACCGGGGTGAGAAAAATGACAGCCTGTACAGCCAGAAGGATGGAACGGTATTAAAGACCGAAAAGGGAGAGGAGTACTATGGAACCGTATTGGAGCATCTTCTGATCCAGCAGATCACCCAGTTCTACGATGTGGGAGAGCACAATCACATGCGCTTAAGAGGAGCTGACTGGAACGATGCGCTGGACATGGCAAAAGACCGGGGCGAGAGCGTGGCATTTACAGCAGCCTACAGCGGAAGCATGAAAGGTCTGTCCGGCTTACTGGATACCATGGAAAAACAGGGCATCACCCATGTGAAGGTTGCAAAAGAGCTGGAAACCTTGCTCTATGCGGACGAGTCCATTTATGAAAGCGCCAAAAAGAAACAGGAAACCCTATCTCTCTATTGCAGTAGCTGTGGCCATGCACTTAGCGGGGAAAAGCTGGAAATTTCGGTGGGAGAGCTTTCAGACATCGTGAGTGGTATGTCCCAGTGGATCCAGAAGCATATCCGCAGAACCGAGTTTGTGGAGGATGAGACAGGAAACGGCTGGTTTAACGGGTATTATGACAACAACGGCAGGAAAGTGGAAGGGCTGATAAACGGGCAGGTGCGCATGATGCTTACCAGTCAGGTATTTACCATTCTCTCTGGTACTGCAACGGATGAGCAGATTGAGAAGATCAGCCGCTGCGCGGATCTGTATCTCTATGAAAAAAGAATGGGCGGCTACCGGCTGAACACCAATTTCCGCGAGGTGAAGCTGGATCTGGGACGGATGTTTGGGTTTGCTTACGGACATAAGGAAAATGGTGCCGTATTCTGTCATATGGCAGTGATGTATGCCTATGCGCTGTATGAAAGAGGTTTTGCGCAGGAGGGTTATAAGGTACTGAACAGTTTATTTGAGCAGTGTATGGACTTTGAGGTGAGCAGGATTTATCCGGGAGTGCCGGAATACTTTAACGAAAAGGGAAGGGGAATGTATTCTTACCTTACTGGTGCTGCAAGCTGGCTGGTGCTGACCGTACTGACCCAGATGTACGGGGTGAAGGGCAGGGAAGGAAATCTGCACCTCCGTCCCCAGCTTTTGAAGGAACAGTTTAATGGACAGGGCGAGGCAGCCATTACCTGCAGTTTTGCCGGACGTACCGTAGAAATTATATATTGCAACACAAATAAAAAAGAAATCGGGGATTACGATATCACAGAAATTTATATAAATGGAAAGCTGTACCAGAATCCGGAAGAAAAGAACACCATTGCACGTGCTGTTATCCGGAAGATGCCGGAGAAAACAGAGATTAAGATAAAAGTTGTTCTGGATTGACAGAAAGCAGGATGTTTAGGAGGCGGATATGTTAGACAGAGAAAATAATTATGTAATGGAAGATTATCAGAAGAAATCATTGTTTTACAGCTTTTTGCCGGGTATCAGCGGAGAGCATGGGATTCCGCTCTGGTGTTATTATTTGAACCGGGGTCAGGGAATCGCAAGCTTTGGTGTGCAGGATAAGGATCACTCGATCATGGAATTTTATCCGGCTCATCAGGCTGCTGAGAGAACTCCGCTGCTGGGATTTCGGACCTTTTTGAAGGTGGACGGCGTATATGGAGAGGCTTTTGCCGAATACCAGGTTCCTAAAAACATGGTAATTGGCATGAACAGCATGAAAATCCAGGAATCCCTGCAGGACATGGGCATTGGTATTGAGGTGGAATACGAGTGTCTTACGGAAGAGCCATTAGCGGGGCTGATGCGCAAGGTGACAATAGAAAATACAGGCAGTAAAACCATCTCCCTGGAATTGGCAGACGGAATGGCTGAGCTGCTTCCATATGGTGTGGATAGCTCCTCCATGAAGGAGATGGGGCAGACAGCCAAGGCATGGATGCAGGTGTTAAATGCCGAAAGCTGCGTTCCTGCCTACAAGGTCCGTGCCAGCATGGAAGACAGCGCCCAGGTTACGGCAGTAAGCGGTGTTCATTACGGGCTTGCCAGGGATGAAGATGGAGAACTGCTTCCTGTTATTGTGGACCGTGAGGTAATGTTTGGACAGGACAGTGCACTGATTTCGGCACACGGCTTTGCAACGGCAGGCCAGGAGGCGCTTTTGGACTGCCATCAGAATACCTGCAATGACGTATCCTGCTGTTTCTTTCTGAAAAAACGGAGCTTATCACCGGGAGAAACCATGACCATTGAGGAACTGTATGGGATGGCGGAGAGTCAGGAAATTCTTGATAAGCTTGTGAAACGTACAGAAGCGCCGGGATGGTTTATGGAAAAGCGCAAAAGGGCGGTAGAGCTGACCGAAGCCCTGACCGGGCGGATCGGCACAAAAACCGGAGATCGTATGTTTGATGCCTACTGCCGTCAGACATTTCTGGACAATCTTCTCCGGGGCGGTTACCCGGAACAGATTGGAGATAAGGTGGTCTATCTGTATTCCAGAAAGCATGGGGACATGGAGCGGGATTACAATTTCTTTTCCATGCTTCCGGAATATTATTCACAGGGAAACGGAAACTTCCGTGACGTAAACCAGAACCGACGCTGCGAAACCCAGTACTCCCCATTTGTAGGAGACAGGAATATCAAGTTGTTTTACAATGCCCTGCAGGTCGATGGCTATAATCCCCTGGGCATTGAAAAGGTAACCTATACCATGCTGCCGGAGGGAAAAGAATATATGAAACAGTTTTCCGGCGAACCGGCACAAAAACTGGCATCGGGGGAATATACTCCCGGACAGCTTTACCAGGGATTAGAACAGATCATGCAGGGAAAGACCGGAGAAGAGGTCGATGCAGCATTCGAAACTCTTTTAAACGCCAGTGAAAGCGCTGATACCACAAAATTTATTGAAGGCTATTGGTGCGACCACTGGACATATAATCTGGATCTGGTGGAATCCTATCTCGCTGTGTACCCGGAAAGAGAAAAAGAACTCCTTTTTGAGGACAATACCTACACCTACCGTCAGGGAGAAGCGCGGATCCTTCCAAGAAGAAAACGCTACGAGGAAACGGAAAACGGACTTCGCCAATACCATTTCCTGGAAAAAATCGTGGACACATCTCTGCCGGAGAACCGTTATCTGAAGGATGAGGAGGGGAACGTGGTATATGCCACCCTTCTGGAAAAAATGTTTTCCCTTGCCACAGTAAAAACGGCGGCTCTGGACCCTTACGGCATGGGGATTGAGATGGAGGGAGGGAAACCCGGCTGGTATGATGCCCTGAACGGACTTCCGGGGCTTATAGGTTCCTCTATGGCAGAGTCGTATGAGCTGGAACGAATGCTGGAATATTTGCTGGAGCATCTTGAAAAGTATAAAAATGAAAAGAAAACTATAACAATTTTAACAGAAATCATGAAACTCTCTTCCTCGGTTACAAAAGCTGGTGAAAAATACTGCACAGAGCTGGAGGGCAATGGACAGGCTATCCATTTCTGGAATGCGGTCAACGATGCCAAGGAAGCCTTCTGGGAAGAAGCTGCTTATAGGGTACAGGGCACGAAAACGGCACTTTCCCTGCCGGAAATGGTGAAGATCCTGAATGCTTATCACTACATCCTGAAATGCGGCATCGAAAAATCCCGCCGGATGGGGAATGCGGTACCTGCCACCTATTATTATTACAATGCGAAATCCTGGGAAAAGCTTTCCGATGGTATCCTTCCCACGGATTTTGAGGTACGGAGCACACCTGATTTTTTGGAGGGAGCTGTACACTCTTTAAAGCTTTCCATTAAAAAGGAGGAGAAAGAAAAGATTTATCATCAGGTAAAGGAAAGCCGTTTGTATGACAAAAAGCTTGGGATGTATAAGGTGAACGCGTCCCTTTCCGAAGCGTCCTTTGAGCTGGGCCGTGCCTGTGCCTTTACGCCGGGATGGCTGGAAAATGAATCGGTCTGGCTTCATATGGAATATAAATATCTGCTGGAGCTTCTGAAATCCGGCATGTACGATGCGTTTGAAGAAGATTTCCATAAGGCGGCGGTCCCCTTCCTGGATGAAGAGACGTACGGAAGAAGCCCGCTGGAGAATTCCTCTTTTATCGCCAGCAGTGCCAACCCCAATGAGAAGATTCACGGCAAAGGATTTGTGGCCCGTTTAAGCGGCTCCACCGCAGAATTTCTCCAGATGTGGCAGCTTATGATGTTTGGACGAAGTCCGTTTACCGCAGAAAACGGGGAACTGAAGCTGGATTTGGCACCTGTGATCCCGGCTTATTTAGTGGGGGAGGAGAAGATCATCTGTGCGAATTTCCTTGGAACCATCCCTGTAGAATATTGTCTGTCGGATAAAGAAGCGCTCATTCCGGGAAATTACCGGATCAGCAGTTACGAGATCCTCTGGGAAGACGGCACTTCCATGGTGACAACACTTCCAAGAGGAGAGATCGCTGAGAGGATCCGTGAAGGCAAGGCAGCAAAGATTAAAGTATCTTTCGAAACTAAAAAAATGATACCTTAAAAAAATTTGCACCATTTTTTTACTCAGGCTGATTTTTTATAATGAGTGCACAGAGTGAAGAAAACCTTAGAGGAAAGGTTAAAAAGGAGGAAAAAGTAATGAAGTTAAAAAAAGTTATGGCGTTGTCACTGGCAGCCATGATGGCAATGTCCACAGCGGCTACTACCGTATGGGCGGAAAACGAAGAGGAAACCAGCGTAACAGGTAACGAAGATGCCTCCCAGAAACTGGTTGTATGGACACTTTCTAACGACCTTGTACAGTTCGCAGAAAAGTATTGCGAGGATAACCAGGATGTGAAGATCGAAAACGTGATCATTGCACCGGCTGACTATCCCACAAAGATCCAGTCCGCGATGCGTGGAAAATCCAAAGAGCCGGACATTATCGTAGGTGAGCCGCAGATGCTTCAGAACATGTATGAGGCAGGCTATTTTGAGGATCTGAATCAGGCACCGTACAATGCACAGGATTACGCAGATGACGTAGTAGACTACGCATGGCAGGTAGGCCAGGATGCGGACGGTATCCAGAGAACCATTTCCTACCAGATCACACCGGCAGGTATCTTCTACAGAAGAGATATCGCAAAAGAAGTCTTCGGAACAGACGATCCGGAAGAAATCGGAAAGCTGTTCAAGGATTACGATACAATCCGCGAGACAGGACAGACCTTAAAGGATGCAGGCTACAAGATTTTCGCATCTGACGGAGAAATGGTTTACTTCCTGAGCAACACCGCATGGGTTGAGGATGGCAACCTGATCGTAGACGATACAAGACTTGACTACATGGATCTCTGTGTAGACCTTTACCAGAATGATATGACCGCATACGTAGATGCCTGGTCTACAACCTGGTATCAGGCAATGGGCGGTTCCATCCCGGTAATCGATGCTGATACAAGCGTTTGGGATGAGGCTGCAATGGAAGAAGCAGCTCAGAGCGGAGATACCACTGCTGTATTTGCATACGGCCTTCCAAGCTGGGGCGTTCTGACAATGCGTGACAACGTAAAAGACCTTTCCGGAAGCTGGGGCGTTTGCTCCGGACCGAACTATGGCTTCGGCGGCGGTACTTATCTTGGAATCAACGTTATGAGCGAGAACAAAGAGCTTGCATGGGATTTTGTGAAATACTGCACTCTGACAGAGAGCACACTTGACTGGTGGATCGAGAAGTCCCAGGGCGATGTGGTTGCCTACAAACCAGTGCTTGAGAAACATGCAGACGATGAGAATGAGATCTACGGCGGTGAGAAACTGTATGATTTCTTCCTGAAACAGGCTGAAGGCATTGACTACTCCAAGGTTACAAAATATGACGATGTTCTTAAGAAAGCTTGGCAGGATGCGATCACTTCCATCAAGAAAGGCGAGATGGAAAAAGAGGATGCCATCAACAACTTCTATGATGTTGTAGCATCTACATATCCAGAGCTGAATATCGAAAGATAACGGGCAAAAGAAGCAAGACAACATAGTTGGGGCAGCCTGCAGAGGCTGCCCGTTCTGCTCATCCGGCAGGATAGAAAAGAGGGAGGAAATTATGGCATCACAAAAAGCGGTAAAAAAAAGAGATATCAATAAAACCGGCTATTTGTTTGTCGCTCCGTTCGTCATTGTGTTTCTCGTATTCAGTGTTTATCCGGTTGCCCGTACCCTGTATCTGAGCTTCAACAATTATTCGGGCTTCGGCGTTCCCCAGCCTGTGGGAATTGCCAACTATATCCGTGTATTTAAGGATAAGTTTTTCTGGAAAGCACTTGGAAATACAGTGAGAATCTGGGGTGTAAATATTGTATTGCAGTTGGGACTGGCGTTCCTTCTGACCATCGTATTCAGCGACATCAAATACAAGGTCCGCGGACTTTCCGTGTTCCGCGCACTGTATTATCTGCCGAACCTGATCGCGGCAACCTCCGTGGCATTCCTGTTCAAGACCCTTCTTGACTGGAGATACGGTACCCTGAACCAGCTCCTTATGGGAACCCACCTGATCGGCAAGCCTGTTGACTGGCTGGGACAGACCGCTACCGCACCTTATGTAGTGGCTGTGATCAGCGCATGGATGTGGTTCGGAAACTCTTTTATCATGCTGATGGCAGGCGTTCAGGGAATTTCAAAGGATTACTTTGAAGCAGCAGCTATTGACGGGGCAGGCAGGTGGAAAACATTTTTCAAGATCACCATTCCGCTTCTGAAGCCGATCCTTTTGTACGTGACCATTACTTCCCTGATCGGCGGCCTTCAGATGTTCGATATCCCGTTCCTGATGTGCGGCGGAACCATAGGAAATCCGGCAGGCTCCACACAGACTGTTGTTATGTACCTGTATAAATTCGGTTTCGAGACCAACCAGGTAGGCTTCGCATCTGCCATTGCATACGCGCTGTTTGCAATCATTCTGGTGCTGTCCATCGTGCAGTTTAAGGTCATGAATAAGAAGGAAGGAGATTGACATGGCAAAGAATATAAAAAGAATCGTCTTATATATTTTACTGATCGTGCTGGCCGTGTGCTGTCTGATTCCTTTTATACTGATGATGGTCAATGCCACACGAACAGGAAGCGAGATCGTAAGCTCCTTTACCCTGATCCCGGGACATGCGCTTAAGGATAACTGGAAGACTGTATCCGGCTATTTCAACCTGTTCCGCGGCATGGGAAACAGCCTCCTGGTTTCCATTCCGGCAACGCTTCTGACCGCTTATTTCTCAGCATTGACCGCTTATGCCCTTGCTGTATATGATTTTAAGGGAAATAAACTGATCTTTGGTGTGATCGTGGTATTTATGATGATTCCGGGACAGTTAAGCCTGATCGGTTTCTATGACCTGGTTGCAGCTTTGGGTCTGGTAGATTCCTACTGGCCGCTGATCCTTCCGGCTATTGCATCACCTGGTACTGTCTTTTTCCTGCGCCAGTACTGCCAGTCAGCCCTGCCTCCGGCGCTTCTGGAAGCAGCGAGGATGGATGGGGCGAAAGAGCTTTATCTGTTCCACAAGATCGTACTGCCTATGCTTTCGCCCGGTATTGCGACTATGGCTATCGGCGCCTTTATCGGAAACTGGAACAATTACCTGATTCCGTTGATCCTGTTAAATACGCCGGACAAGTTTACACTTCCGGTTATGATCGCATCCCTGAACTCCTCTACGGACATTACGGCAAACCAGGGAGCGATTTATCTGGCAGTTGCGATTTCCGTCATCCCAATCCTGATTGTATTTGCATTCTGCTCCAAGTATATCATCGGCAGCATTTCCGCCGGTGCGGTAAAAGAGTGAGGATGGCTGAGGGAATCAATATCTTACTTCCTTAAAAATATATAATTCAGACAGCTTTCTGTGCGGACGGCATCCTGCGATATGTGGGATGCTTGTCCGCATTAGGCGTATAGATCGTGTTACAGAAGTTCCGCATTGTAAAGAGCGAAGCGGAATGGTATTCTTATATCAGATGAAAGGGCGCCCTCTTATGGAGGGCGGCATGGAAAGAGGAAGCAGATGAATAAAAAATTATTTTCGATAGCAGCAGGAATCGGTTTGGCTGCTTTGCTGACAGGCTGCGGAACACCCTCCGCAGATGTTGTGAAAAACGAAAAAGATGATAAGCCTGTTTCGCTGGATTGGTACATCAACTTTTCATGGTATACAACCACATGGGGCGATAATGAGGTTTCCAGGGCAATCACAGACGAAACAGGGGTTTCCGTAGATTTTGTGGTACCCAAAGGAAATGAATCGGAAAAGCTGGATGCGATGATCGCGTCAGACACCCTGCCGGATCTTGTAACATTGGGATGGTGGGAAGCGCAATGCCAGGAGATGATCGAACAGGGAAAGGTGTATGCGTTAAATGAACTGGCTGATGAATATGCGCCGGAGTTTTATGAAGCGGCAAATGAAGAGACACTGAACTGGTATACCCAGAAGGATGGAAATATTTACAGCTATCCAAGCTCTTCCTACACTCCGGAGGATGTGGAAAAATACGACAATGTTTTTTCAAACCATAATTTCCTTGTGCGCAAGGACATATACGAGGCGATTGGAAGCCCGGACATGACCACACAGGAAGGATTTATGGATGCTGTTCGCAAGGCAGCAGAGCAATTCCCTGATGTGGACGGAGAACCGCTGATTCCAATTGGTTCCGATGAGTTTACGGAGAAAGGCTGCAATTCCTTTGACCTGTATCTGCAGAATTTTTTGGCAGTGCCTTACGAAAAAAACGGGGAGTATTATAACCGGAATCTGGACCCGGACTACCTTTCCTGGCTGAAGGTCTTCCGAAAGCTTGGGGAGGAAGGATATCTGAAAGAAGATATCTTTATTGACAAGCGTTCCCAATTGGAGCAGAAGATTGCCAAGGGCCAGTATTTCTGTCTGTTTTATCAGAACAGCGATATAGCAGACCAGCAAAAGACATTGAATGTACAGCATCCGGAGAGGATTTATATTGCAGTGGAAGGTCCGAGGAACCTTTCCGGGGATGACCCGGTACTGCCTGTGGTGGGGATCCATGGGTGGACAACAACCTATATCTCAAAAAATTGTAAGGACCCGGAGAAGGCAATCAGGTTTTTAGCCTATCTTATGAGTGAAGAGGGACAGAAGATGGTTTATCTGGGTGTGGAAGGCAGCATGTATGATATGGTGGATGGAAGTCCGGTGGCAAAACCGGAAGTCCTGGAGCTATTGAACAGCGACAGAACTGCCTACAATAAAAAATACGGCGGAGACGATACCTATTGGATGCTGCAGAATAACGCCATGCAGCTTGCCTGGGAGTATAATCCGGACGATTCGATCAGGCAGATGAAGGAGTGGACATGGCCCTATACCGCCTATACCGGGCAGTATGATCTGGGTTTTGAGGACAGTGAGGAGGGACGGACTCTTTACAGCAAAGTGCAGAGGATTTGGGGAAGCACCCTGCCAAGGCTTTTGCTGGCAGACTCAGATGAGGAGTTTGACCGTCTCATCGAGGAATGTGTACAGGCTGGCGAGGAGGCTGGATATGAGCGTTTCGCCCAGCTTGCAACAGAAGAGTTCAAAAGTAATAAAGCAAAGTTTGGTATGGCAGATGAAAAGGATTAAGAAAATTTTTTCAAAATTGAAACTGAATCAAAAATTCACTCTGGTGATCTTGCTTCTTGTTATGGCGCCGCTGTTTATTTTTTCTTCCATTATTTTTAAGAATATGGAGGATAACGCCGTACAGCAGCTTTGCACAGATACTCAGGGACAGGCGCGGGACACTTACAATACGCTCCAGAAAACTGTGGAGCTGTGTAACATGTCCACCCAGACCTTTCTGAATGATCAGGGCTTGCAGGAGTTTCTGGAAAGGCTGAAAAGAGGGGATGAGATTTCCACCATGGAATACCTGGAGTTTGACCGGGAGAATATTGCTATGCTGGAGCGTATGGTAAACAGCAACCCCTATCTTTATCAGATCTGTGTGTATGCGTACAACAACGACTTTCCGGAGATGATGCCTATTTTATATCATCAGAACCGGATGGAGAGTCTGCCGTGGGCAAAGGATTATGAGTCGGGAAGCTGGCAGTTTAACTATCCGGACAGCGTCCAGTCCAATGCTACCATGAATGCCTCCAGCCATCTGATGTCTCTGGTGAGCACCATGCGGGATGATTCCGGGGAGGAGATCGGTGTGGTGGAGGTTGCAGTCGCCATGGATGAAATTTTTCCCTGGGTTTTTGACTCGGATTCAGAAAACTGGGCTTGCTTTGTCAGCGATAACGGCACTGTTTATCAGGTAGGGGACGGTGAAGCACAGGAAAAATGGACGAGCATGGCAGACGAGATCCTGGATCATGCGGAACCTGAGAACGGGCAGAGCGTTATCCATACCCAAATTGCGGGTGAGAACATGGTTCTTGCGGTACAGCCGGTGAAAGAGCTTTCCGGCACCTATATCCAGGCCACCAGTATTCAGGGCAGGATGGATGCCATCTGGCGTCAGGAGAACCTTCTTTCGGTTATGCTGGTAGGGATCTTTGTGCTGCTGAGTCTGATTATCAACGCCCTGGTAAAGGCTCTTTTGAAAAAGTTTTATGAAACATTGCGGGTTATCCGTGAGGTGCAAAAGGGAAATCTAAACGTCCGGGTGGAAAACAACGGACAGGACGAAATGGGTGAGCTGGGTAACCAGATTGATAAGATGCTGGACCGTATTCAGGAGCTGATCAGGGAAAACATCGACAGAGAGGTTCTGATCAAAAACACCCAGGTGAAGGCACTGCAGAATCAGATCAACGCCCATTTTATTTATAATGTGCTGGAATCTGTTAAGATGATGGCGGAAATTGATGAGGAATATGAGATTTCTGATGCGGTGACAGCACTGGGAGAGCTGCTTCGCTACAGCATGAAATGGGTTTCCGGCAATGTGTTGATACGGCAGGAGATCGAGTATATCAAAAATTATATTGTGCTCATGAATCTGCGCTATGATTTTACTATTACGTTGTCCGTGAAAATACCGGAGTATATTTATGAACAGGAAATTCTTAAGATGTCCCTCCAGCCGATCGTGGAAAATGCAATTGTCCACGGCATTGAGGAGCAGGACGAGGATGCCACTATTTATATTAAGGTGGTGGAATACGGGGAGTATTATGATATAGAAATCACAGATTCCGGAGTGGGAATGAACCAGGTGCAGTTAGACCTTCTTTATAAAAAGCTGAGCGGAGAAGTGGAGGTCAGCGGCGGTTCCGGAAATGGGATCGGGCTTAAAAACGTGCAGGACCGCATTCATATGGAATTCGGGGAAAGGTATGGGCTTCATTTTGCGGCAAAAGAAGGCTGCTACACCAAGGTTTCGGTAAGGCTGCCTGTGACTGCAAAAAGTGGGGCTAAGCCTGTGGAGGTCTGTGAAGAGACTTACTGATTTAGAGGAAAAGAAAATGAAAACATTATTAGTTGTGGAAGATGAAAAAATGATCCGTCAGGGTATTGCAACTATGGCAAAGCGCTGTGCTGTACCTATTGAGGAGGTATTGGAGTGCCGCAATGGAGTGGAGGCTATGGAGATCTTAAGGAGCCGTCCCATTGACGTAATGTTTACGGATATCCGCATGCCAAAGATGGATGGGATCGAGCTGGTAAAAAATGTGACACAGCTTAAGCAGCGTCCTCTGATCGTGGTGGTCAGCGGATACGATGATTTCAATTATGCAGTGGAGATGATGAAGAATGGCGTGAGGGATTATCTCTTAAAGCCAGTGAAACGCGATAAGGTAGAAGAAATTCTGAGAAAGCTGGAAAAAGAGGTTCACGCAGAGCGGCAGCAGGAGAAAGAGGAGATTCTGAATGTGGAAAATCAGTTCCGTCATCTTTTGCTGAATGAAAATGTCAGGGAAGAGGATTGGGAACTTGTGGGGAGAAAGGTTTCCGATATTATGAAAATCCGCAGGGATGGGGATTATCTTCTTGTAGTAGGATGCCAGTCTTCTGAAGGTATGGAATGTGCAAAAGGGCCATGGTTTAAGGTGGAGGATGTGGAGGATCAGACAGTTCTTTTCATGAGTGCCGGGATGGAGGAAGAGGTAAAGGCAAAA
The DNA here is from genome assembly GCF_964240875.1 of Ruminococcus sp. 5_1_39BFAA. Classification (NCBI taxonomy): domain Bacteria; kingdom Bacillati; phylum Bacillota; class Clostridia; order Eubacteriales; family Oscillospiraceae; genus Ruminococcus; species Ruminococcus sp. 5_1_39BFAA. Next base: position 54,730 of record NZ_CAXSVO010000010.1, read on the forward strand.
ATTGAGAAATGGGGAGGATGTTTGGGATTTTCCGGAATACATGCGGACAGGAGAGAGTTGGGCCAGGCGTATCAGGAAGCTTTGTCAGCGAGAAAAACAGCTTTTGTGACCGGTAGAGCGTTTGTGCGGTTTAGCGGAACGGTCGCTGATCAGATAAAAAGTGGGATTCCGGAAGGATTTGAAGAGCAGTTCCTGAATCAGTTTTCTGCGGATAGGACGGAAGAGGCAATAAAAAAGCTTTGCAATCTGTTTTTTGACGCAAAACATCATCCGGAGGCGTTTCCGGGAATTGTGGAGATGGCAGAGAGAATCCGAAAAAATCTGGAGGATACATATGGAAAAATGCTGGCGGATCAAGGGGAATCTATAACAGGCTGCAGGATGCCTCTCTGCTATGGAACAGCAGATATATTCCTGGAGCATTTCCGGGAATGGACGATGCAGATGAGGGTTTGCCTGAAGGAGCAGTTTGACAGTGATCAGAACCGCCAGAAAATAGGCGAGGCAGTGCGGTTTATTCAGGAAAACTATCAGAAGAATTTAAATATGGCAATGGTATCCAACTATGTTTCCATGAATTATTCGCTGTTTTCCGTGACATTTAAGGAATATACAGGGACTAATTTTGTAAATTACCTGAAAAATATCAGGGTTGCGGAGGCAAAGAAGATTCTGGAGGAAACGGATGAAAAGATTGTGGATGTGAGCCGGAAGGTTGGATACGAGAATGAAAAGCATTTTATGAAAATTTTTAAATCCGTGTGCGGAGTATCTCCATCAGAGTACCGGAAGAGTGTGGAGATGCGGAAAAAGTAAGATGCACCGGGGCGGGGTGCCTTATGAGTTGTTTGCTAAATACTGCAAAACAGCTTTTGCAACCCCGTCCTTTTCATTTGTATCGGTGACAGAATAAGCGGCCTCCTTGCAGGTTTCAGTACCATTTCCCATAGCGATGCCGTATTTTACGGCAGAAAGCATGGAAATATCGTTGTCCGCATCACCGAAGGCCATAGCCTCCTCCGGTGAAATCTGCAAAAGCTCAAGGAGCTTTAAAAGCGTATTTCCCTTTCCGGCATTTTCGTTTCCGATCTCAAGGAGATGAGAAACAGAGGAGGTGACATAGATGCCCGGTACGTCTGTGAGTAGAGAGTGCCGGAAATCTTCTCGGAATGCAGGAGTCCCGCCTACAAACGTTATGCTGTCAAGGCGATGGCGGTTTTCCATGGCAAAATGCGAAATATCCGCCACAGGGCGGCGCGTCCTTTTGACATAAGCGGCGCCGTAATCAGTAGCACCGTAGGCTTTCGGATTTTCTACATAATCCTGTCCGGAATAAGGGACACCATCCATAAAGACTTCCATGACCATGCCAGCAGGCTTTTCTTTGCTCAGGATAGAAGTCACAGCCTTTGGGTCCAGAATGCACTCATAGATCCGCTTTCCCTGGGACAGGGAATAAATGGCGGCTCCGTTGGATATGATCACGTATTCTGTATTGGGAAGTCCAAGGACTTCCTTTGGCACAGCCGAAAAGGAGCGCCCCGTAGCTGGCACGAAACAGATTCCCCGCCTGGCTGTTTCTTCCAGTGTCCTCCGGGTCATTTCTGATATTTCTTTTTTATCTGTAAGCAGCGTCCCGTCCAGGTCGCTGGCGATCAATCGGATTCCCATAACTTTTCTCTCTCTTTTTTACTTGTTTTTCATCTGAAAATATATATAATTATATCATACCCTTAACAAATAAGGGAACAAAAAAAGCTGAGCCGTGAAGCGGGGAATGTAAAATCATCCCGTTTGGAGGAAACTGTATGTATAAAACGACGAGATACGAGGCGGAAGTTCCGGTTGAGGAATATGTTGATAAATACGTGGATGTAGACACATTTCTGAAAGCCTGTCAGGCCTGTCAGAATTACGACCATGTGTGGTCCTGCCCGCCATATGATTTTGATGTAATAGAATACTGGAAAAAGTATAAAACTTTCAGGCTGATTGCCACAAAGATAGAGTTTGACCAGGAAGCACTGGAAAGGACTTATGAGCCGGACGAGCTTCAGAACATTCTTGAGAGCGTGCTGCCCGTAGAGAAACAGCGCCTGACCGATGAGCTTCTCGCAGCGGAAAAAGACTTTCCGGGAAGCATCAGCCTTTCCGCCGGCTCCTGCCGCAGATGCAAAGGCGGCTGCAGTAAGCCGGAGGGAAAGCCATGCCGTTTCCCGGAAACCATGCGCTATTCCATTGAATCTCTGGGTGGAAATGTGGGCATGACTATTGAGAAGCTGATGGGCTTAAATCTGGAATGGATGGAAGCGGGCCGTCTGCCCCATCATTTTGTATTAGTATGCGGGCTGCTGATTCCGTAATGGAAGGAGGAACATTATGAAATTTATATATCCTGCAATATTCCGTAAAACCGAACAGGGAACCTATAAGGGATATTTCCCGGACCTGGCAGACTGCGGCGGAGAAGGAGATACCCTGGATGAGGCCATTGAGAATGCCAATGCCGCAGCCTATGACTGGATTACCCTGGAGCTGTCCGAGGACATTCCTGAAATGCCGCCTATCTCAGATCCGGAGGATCTGGAACTTTCAGAAGGTGACATTTTGCGTAATATCTCTGTTAATATCCGGCTCTATGAAGGCTGGGACGAGTAGCGGCAAAACGGACTTAATGAGATTGTTACTATAAGAACCAAATGCTATGCAAGCTGCGGGGTATTTGGCTGTGAGGATTGTGTATGAGCGTCGGGAGCAGAGAATTTCAGCACGAGCTGATCATTCCTAACGAAGGTTTACCCTTTAAGCTGTTTCTGTTTGAAGGCGGAAACGGCAATTATGAGAGAGAGAAGCACTGGCATACTTCAGTGGAGTTGTTTGCTGTTCTGGACGGCAGTTTATCCTTTTTTCTCAATGAGGAGGAATATCCTCTGGAAGCGGGGGAGCTTATCATTATTAATTCGAATGAAATCCATTCCATTCATGCTCCTGTGCAGAATCAAACAGTGGTGCTGCAGATTCCTTTGAAGCAGTTTGAACCGTATTTTACGGCACAGCGGTTTATCCGTTTTAAGAGCGCTGCCCGACTGGGAAGGGACAAAAAATCGGAAATCCCGGATAACAGGAAGCTGGCGTTTTTCATAGAGGAGCTTTATAAGGTTTATACTGCCCGGGAGGTAGGATGGGAGTTCCGCACCATGGCATTGTATTACAACATCCTTTTTCTTCTGGTAAAGGATTACCGGGAATCCGAAGCTGCCCCAAAAGAGATTCAGGACAGCCGCCGTCTGGATGCGCTGTCAAAGATTACCACCTATATGCGGGAGCACTACACCGAGGAATTAAAGCTTTCCGATATGGCTGTCATGTTCGGGTATTCCGATGCGTATCTGTCCCGTATGTTTAAAAAATATGCGAAAGTCAATTTTAAATCATACCTTCAGGAAATCCGCATGGCGTTTGCCTACAGGGAGCTGATGAACACGGACCATACCATCAGCCAGATCGCTATGGATAACGGCTTTGCAAGCAGCAGAGCCTTTTCCGGGGAATTCAGGAAAAAATACGGGATCCTCCCAAGCGAAGTAAAGCGGGGAGGAACAGCAGATAGTCATTGAAATGTCAAAAAAGTGCTATAGATTAGACAAGAAATCCGGCGAAAAGCATACCATACATGTGGTATGCTTTTTTCAGCTTATAACAAAGAGGTATCATCATGAAAAGGAGATGAAAAGGTGAAGATTCAAAGTGTAGCAGACGCTTCTTTCCTGAAATATGGAAAGGTATTGGAGGGATATGATTTTAGCGGGCTTTTAAAGGAAATGAAACATACTCCGGTTCCGGAGGATGTGATCTATGTCCCTTCTGTGGAAGAGCTTGAGGCGCTGGATGTCGCAAAGAAATTGCAGAACAAAGGATTTGGCGGGCTGCCGGTTCAGATTGGCTACTGTAATGGACACAATAAAAAGCTGAATGCTGTGGAATACCACCGGAATTCTGAAATCAATGTGGCGGTCACAGATTTAGTCCTGCTAATTGGACAGCAGCAGGATATTGAGGCGGATTTTACATATGACACTTCAAAAATTGAGGCGTTCCTGGTTCCTGCCGGAACGGGCATCGAGGTTTATGCCACTACGCTGCATTATGCGCCCTGTCATGTAAAGGAAAGCGGTTTCCAGTGTGTAGTAGTTCTGCCGAAGGGCACCAATACGGAGCTTACCTTCCAGACAGAGTCAGAGGGTGAGGACAGCCTGATGACGGCAAAGAACAAATGGCTGATCGCCCACGAGGATGCAAAGATTCCAGGGGCATTTAACGGACTTAAAGGTGAAAATATTACAATTGAATAAAAAATGAAAAGGAGAATCAACATGATCAACAACAGACCACAGGTAAAAATCGGTATTGTAGCAGTGAGCAGGGACTGTTTTCCGGAAAGCCTTTCCGTAAACAGAAGAAAAGCTCTTGTAGAGGCTTACAAGGCAAAATATGATGATAGCGAAATTTATGAATGTCCGATCTGTATCGTGGAAAGCGAGATCCATATGGTACAGGCATTAGAGGACATTAAAAAAGCAGGCTGCAACGCTCTGTGCGTATATCTTGGAAACTTCGGGCCTGAGATTTCCGAGACACTTCTTGCAAAGCATTTCGAAGGACCTAAAATGTTTATTGCAGCAGCAGAGGAGTCCGGCGATGATCTTGTACAGGGCCGCGGTGACGCATACTGCGGAATGTTAAATGCAAGCTACAACTTAAAGCTCCGCGGAGTAAAAGCCTACATCCCGGAATATCCGGTTGGAAACGCAGAGGAATGCGCAGATATGATCCATGAGTTTGTGCCAATTGCAAAAGCCATCGATGGGCTGAACAACTTAAAGATCATCAGCTTTGGCCCGCGCCCGTTAAACTTCCTTGCCTGCAACGCACCGATCCAGCAGCTTTATAATATCGGCGTAGAAATTGAGGAGAATTCTGAGCTTGATTTGTTTGAGGCATTTAACAAACATGCAGGAGACGAGAGAATCCCGGCGCTTGTTGAGGAGATGGCGGCAGAGCTTGGAAACGGAAACAACAAGCCGGAGATCCTGCCTAAGCTGGCACAGTATGAGCTGACCTTAAAGGATTGGGTAGAGGAGCACAGAGGCTACCGCAAGTATGTGACCATCGCCGGAAAATGCTGGCCTGCATTCCAGACACAGTTCGGCTTTGTGCCCTGCTACGTAAACGGACGTCTTGCCGCACAGGGAATCCCGGTATCCTGCGAGGTTGATATTTACGGGGCACTGAGCGAGTTCATCGGTACGGTTGTAAGCAATGACACCGTTACCCTGCTTGACATTAACAACTCTGTGCCGAACGATATGTTCAAGAGCGATATCGAGGGCAAATATAACTATACACAGAAGGATACCTTCATGGGCTTCCACTGCGGAAATACAGCGGCAGGAAAGCTTTCCTCCTGCTCCATGAAATATCAGATGATCATGGCAAGAACCCTTCCGGAAGAAGTAACACAGGGGACTTTGGAGGGAGATATTGTTCCCGGAGACATCACCTTCTACCGCCTGCAGAGCACGGCTGACAATAAGCTTCGTGCGTACATTGCACAGGGCGAGGTGCTTCCGGTGGCTACACGCTCCTTTGGTTCCATCGGTATCTTTGCAATTCCGGAGATGGGACGTTTCTACCGCCATGTGCTGATCGAGAAAAACTTCCCGCATCACGGCGCAGTAGCATTCGGTCGCTTTGGAAAAGCTTTATTTGAGGTATTTAAGTACATCGGCGTTCCGGTGGATGAGATTGGTTACAACCAGCCTGCAGGCGTAAGATATCCGACTGAGAATCCCTGGAGATAAGTATATCCGAATACGTTAGCATAGCTGCCGCCCCATTGGGACGGCAGTTGCTTCAAGAAAACAGGAGGAAAACTATGTATTATATTGGTATTGATCTGGGCACTTCTTCTGTGAAACTTCTGCTTATGGAGGAGTCCGGTAAGATCAGCAATATTGTTTCAAGAGAATATCCGCTGTACTTCCCTCATCCCGGCTGGTCTGAGCAGAACCCGGAGGACTGGTTTGCGCAGAGTATGGAAGGCATGAAGGAGCTGACAGCAGGAATCGACCGGACCCAGGTGGCTGGCATCAGCTTCGGCGGACAGATGCACGGTCTTGTAACCCTGGATGAAAATGATCAGGTCATCCGCCCCGCTATCCTGTGGAACGATGGACGTTCCGGTGAGGAAACGGAGTATCTGAATACGGTCATAGGCAAAGACGTGCTTTCACAGTATACGGCGAACATTGCATTTGCTGGCTTTACAGCGCCAAAGATCCTCTGGATGAAGAAAAACGAGCCTGAAAAATTCGAAAAAGTGAAAAAGATCATGCTTCCCAAGGATTATCTGGCATACCGGTTATCAGGGGCATTCTGCACGGACGTTTCCGACGCTTCCGGAATGCTGCTTCTGGATGTGAAAAACCGCTGCTGGTCTGAAAAAATGCTTGCTGTCTGCGGCATTACCGCAGAACAGCTTCCAAAGGTCTACGAGAGCTGGGAAGTAGTAGGCACTTTGAAACCAGAGGTTGCACAGGAGCTTGGTTTCTCCCAAGAAGTAAAGGTGATCGCAGGAGCAGGCGACAATGCAGCAGCAGCCGTAGGAACAGGCACCGTAGGAGACGGACAGTGCAATATTTCACTGGGAACCTCCGGGACCATTTTCATCTCCAGCAAAAACTTCGGTGTGGATGAAAACAACGCCTTACATTCCTTCTGTCACGCAGACGGAAGCTATCACCTGATGGGCTGCATGTTAAGCGCTGCCTCCTGCAACAAGTGGTGGGCAGAGGAAATCCTGGGAACAAAAGATTTTGGTAAAGAGCAGGCAGATATCACAAAACTAGGGGAAAACAACGTCTTTTTCCTTCCATATCTGATGGGAGAGCGGTCCCCTCACAATAACCCTGACGCCAGAGGCGTATTTTTCGGAATGTCCATGGACACCACAAGAGCGGACATGACACAGGCAGTTCTGGAAGGCGTGGCATTTGCTCTCCGTGACTCCCTGGAAGTGGCAAGAAGCCTTGGCATTAAGATCGAGAGAACAAAAATCTGCGGCGGCGGAGCAAAAAGCCCGCTGTGGAAAAAGATCATTGCCAATGTTATGAATCTGAAGGTAGATGTTCTGGAAAATGAAGAAGGCCCCTCCATGGGCGGCGCCATGCTGGCAGCGGTTGGCTGCGGCGCATACCCGGATGTGGAAACCATCGGCAAAAAGCTTGCCAAAGTAGTAGATACCGTGGAGCCGGATACGGAGCTGGTTGCAAAATATGAAGAAAAATATCAGAAATTCCGTACGCTTTATCCGGCAATGAAGCCTTTATTTTAAACTGCAAAGGCTATAAAGAAACAAAAATAGTATATTGAAAAGTGCTCAAAAGTACATGGGAAAGGGTTTGATTTTCCATGTACTTTTTCTGCATATGTGGATGAAATCCGTAGCTTTTCCAGGAGCAATGTGCTATGATTATAAAACCATAATCTGACAACAGGAGGAACGATAATGAAATTTTCGGAAATGCCATATACCAGGGTGGACATGCCGGCGGTGATGGAGCAGGGGAAAGCGATCATTGAAAAAGCGTCCCACGCAGAGAGCGGGGAAGAACAATTCGCGCTCCATCAGGAGTTTGGCAAGCTGATGGATCATGCAAGAACTCTGGTCACCATTGCCAGTATCCGGCGCGACGGTGATGTGACAAATGAATTTTACGAGGCGGAAAAGAATTACTACGATGAAAAGATGCCGGAGCTGAATGCTGTGGAAAATGAGTATCAGAAAATACTTTTCAAAACACCCTACCGTGCCTATATGGAAGAAAAGATCGGCCCGGTGGCATTCAAGTCCATGGAGCTGGCTATGAAAGCCTTTGATGAAAAGCTGATCCCTCTTATGCAGGAGGAAAACGCCCTTTCCACACGCTACACAAAGCTTCTCGCTTCTGCAAAAATAGACTGGGAGGGGGAAGAACTGAACCTTTCCCTGCTGAACAAATATAAGCGGGACCAGGACCGTGACATAAGAAAAAAAGCCTGGGACAAATACTCTGCTTTCTTTGAGGAGAATATGGAGGAGCTTGATGAGATTTATGATCTTATGGTAAAAAACCGCACAAAGCAGGCAAAAGCCCTTGGATTTGAAAACTATGTCGATATGGGCTACTGCCTGATGAACCGCAACTCCTATACAAAAGAGGATATCGAAAAGCTGAGAAAGCAGATCAAAGAGGTCTTTGTACCCTTTGCTTCGGAAATGCACGAAAACCGCAGGAAACGTCTGGGAATTCAGAGCCTTCGTTACTACGATGACGGCGTGTATTTCCCACAGGGAGATCCGGCACCTGTTGGTACACCGGAGGAGATCATGGCAGGCGGCCAGAAAATGTATACGGAGATGTCAAAGGAAACGGATGCCTTCTTCCGCATGATGACGGAAAACGAGCTGTTCGATGTGCTTGGACGTACCAATAAGTCGGGAGGCGGCTATATGACAGAGCTTGCGGATTATGGCGTTCCCTTTATTTTTGCAAACTTTAACGGCACAAGCGGCGATGTGGATGTGATCACCCATGAATGCGGACATGCCTTCCAGTACTATGTATCCGGCAGCGACCCCATCCCGGATCATAACCGTTACCTTACCATGGAGACAGCGGAGATCCATTCCATGTCCATGGAATTTTTTGCAGAGCCCTGGACAGAGCTTTTCTTTGGGGAAAGAGGGGACGATTACCGGAAAATGCACCTGGAGGATGCGGTTGCCTTTATCCCTTATGGAACCATGGTAGACGAATTCCAGCACATTGTATACGAAAATCCGGAGCTTACTCCAATGGAGCGCAGGGAAGCGTGGAACAGGCTGGAAAAGGAATACCGTCCACATATTGACGGAACCGGCTGCGGATTTTTGGAGGCAGGGGCATACTGGCACAGACAGAGACACATTTTTGAGATGCCCTTTTATTACATTGACTATGTGATGGCACAGCTTTGCGCTTTCCAGTATAAGATCAAGATGGAAAAGGATCACAGCAGCGCATGGGAAAGCTATCTGAGGCTGTGTAAGCTTTCTGCCAGCGATTTTTATCCCAACATGCTTGCCCAGGTGGGACTGAAGGTTCCTTTTGAGGAGAACTGCATAGCAGAGATCATAGGAAAATTAAAGGAAAAAATGGACTGATAAAAGCAGAAGCTTCTGAGACACCACTTGTTGTGGGCCAGACAAACTTCTCCGAGAAATTCAGCGGCATGTTCGCAGAGGCAGTTCCAGATCAGCAGATCGCAGATCTGGTTGGCGCTTATTTGTTTGACAATGATCGTTCAGGCGCTGTCATTTATAATGGTATTGAGGGTGAAGATAATGAATATAACGGCACCACTTATCATTACACAGGACTTTCCGACGTAACCGTAACACAGAATGAGGATACTACAGTATACAACTTCAAACTGCGTGAGGATGCAAAATTCTCTGACGGAGAGCCTGTTACGGCAGACGACCTGATCTTTACATTATATGTATATTCTGACACAGACTATGACGGAAACGGTACTCTGTACTCCACCAACATCAAAGGAATGCAGAACTACCGTCTGAACTCCACTGCAGCAGACAGTGTAAGCGAGGATGACATCGCGGCAGCTTTGGAGGAAATGCCGGAGGCACTTGGCGCACAGGTAAAGGATACTCTTATCGTGCCGCTTCTGGAGTCCGAGTATAGCTGGGCAGAAGAAGCCTGGGAAGACTATAAGGATTCCTTTGGCGTAAACAGCGGAGCAGAATTCTTCGCAGCTCTTTACAGCACAGATGATAATTACAGCGTAGAAGGCAAGGAAATGGATGCCATTGTCAGCGAGATCGCTGAGCAGTACGGCACAGACTATAAGACCCTTGCAGCAAACTACGGTGATGAAGCATTTTTTGATGAGGACGCAACTTCCCTGGCACAGGCTTATCTGGTAGAACAGAAAACCGAATCCGGCGAGGGCGAAGAGGTTGCAAACATCGAAGGTATCAAGAAGCTGGGCGACTATGAGGTAGAGGTTACCACAGACGGCTTCTCTGCTACCACGATCTATAATCTGGCTGTTATCGTAGAGCCGCTTCACTATTATGGCGATGAGTCCCTGTATGATTATGACAATAACCAGTTTGGATTTACCAGAGGAGATCTCTCCGCAGTACGTGATAAATCCAATCAGCCTATGGGCGCAGGCGCATATAAATTCGTGAAATATGAGAACAAGACCGTATACATGGAAGCCAATGAAAACTATTACAAAGGCGAGCCTAAGATCAAATACCTGCAGTGGCGTGAGACTACAGATGCGGATAAGATCGCGGGTGTAGAGCAGGGTACAATCGACCTGACAGATCCATCCGGAAGTAAGGACGCTTTTGACCAGATCAAAGGCATTAACGGAAACGATGAGCTTAACGGCGAAAAGATCATGACAAACGCAGTGGATAACCTTGGCTACGGCTATATTGGTATCTGCGCGGACAATGTAAAGGTTGGGGATGACGGAAGCTCCGATGAGTCTAAGGCTCTGAGAAAGGCTATCGCAACTGTACTTTCTGTATACCGTGATGTTTCCATTGATTCTTATTACGGAGATGCAGCATCTGTTATCAACTACCCGATCTCCAATACATCCTGGGCAGCACCTCAGAAATCTGATGCAGATTATCAGGTAGCTTTCTCTGTAGATAAAGACGGAAACCCGATTTACACAGATGAAATGACAGACGAAGAGAAATTTGATGCAGCTCTTCAGGCAGCTCTTGGCTACTTTGAGGCAGCAGGCTATACCGTAGAGGACGGCAAAGTTACAGCAGCTCCGGAAGGCGGAAAGCTCTCCTATGAGATCATCATCGGCGCTGACGGCCAGGGTAATCACCCAAGCTTTGCGATTCTGACCGATGCAAAGGCAGCTTTTGAGAAGATAGGTTTCACACTTGAAATCAACGATGTTACTGACGCAAATATTATGTGGGATGCTTTAAATGCCGGTACTGCAGAGCTTTGGGCAGCAGCATGGCAGGCAACCATCGATCCGGATATGTATCAGGTTTATCACAGCGACAGCGTAAAGAGCAACTACTATCATATCTATGATGACGCTCTGGATCAGGCTATCATTGACGCACGTTCTTCCGCAGACCAGGATTACAGAAAATCTGTTTACAAGCAGTGCCTGGACATCATCGTGGATTGGGCGGTAGAGATTCCGATCTATCAGAGACAGAACTGTATTATCTACAGTCCTGAGCGTATCAATGCAGATACCTTCACCAAGGATGTAACTACATTCTACAATTGGTACAAAGACATCGAACTGATGGAAATGAACTAAAGGTTCTGCACAGCGAAAAGAAATGAAATTTCTGTCCTATGACAGATTTGGCAGTGAGCCCACCGTTACAGTGGGCTCATTGCGTTACATTCTTTTGGCTGATACCGGAAAGGACAGATTTGAATGAAGAAATTTATAGTACGCCGTGTACTCCTGGGGGCAATGATCCTGTTTTTTGTTTCCCTGATCATTTATTCCATTGAGAGAGCGCTTCCTACCTCTTATGTGGAGGGGCGTGCCAGGGATATGTCCATGAAACAGGGCGCAAAGCCCTATGATGAGTTGGTAGCGGAGCTGAACGCCTCCTATGGTCTGGATAAGCCGGTAATAGAAGGGTACTTTATCTGGCTTGGAAAGGCTGTACGGGGACAGTTTGGGGAATCCTGGATTTTCCATCAGCCGGTTACCAAAAAGTTTGCAAGTGTGATCTGGTATTCCTTTGCCCTTGGGCTGGCCTCCTTCCTGTTGGAAATCCTGATCGCCATACCTTTGGGTATTTTGTCGGCAACAAAGCAGTACAGCAAAGTGGATTATGCGGTGACTGTGTTTGCACTCATCGGTATTTCACTGCCATCCTTCTTTTTTGCCACAATATTGAAATGGATCTTTTCCATTAATCTGAAATGGGTAGACCTGTACGGTATTGTAAGCCGAATGCACGAATCCTACGGTTCTGTGGGAAAAGTGCTGGATATGGCGCAGCATATGATTCTTCCGGTCATTACCCTTACCATTGTAAGTATCGGTTCCCTGATGCGTTATACCAGAACCAACATGCTTGAGGTACTGAATGCGGATTATATCCGTACTGCCAGGGCAAAGGGCGTGCCGGAGAAAAAGGTGGTGTATCACCACGCTTTCCGCAATACACTGATCCCGATCATCACCATTCTGGGCAGCACCCTTCCCAACCTGTTCGGAGGAGCCATGATCACGGAAACTCTCTTCCAGATTCCGGGAATTGGTTACACCTCTTATCAGGCGCTGACACAGGGAGATATTCCATTTACCATGATTTACATGGTATTTCTGGCATTTTTGACACTGACCGGCAACCTGATCGCGGATATTTTATACGCAGTGGTTGACCCGCGGGTAAGAGTAAATTAGGAGGAAAAGCATGAGTACAGATCCGACAAAAAATAAAGATGAGCATGTCAGTACCTCCCAGGCTCTGGATGATGAGCAGCGTGTCAAGGTTCTCTCTCCCGGAATGCTTGTTGCAAAGCGTTTTTTCCGCAATAAGCTGGCTATGGTGGGACTGGTCATTTTAGTGGCTATGTTTTTGTTCTCCTTTGTTGGAGGAATGGTAAGCCCCTACGGGGAAAGCCAGGTATTCCGGAAAAAGGAATATGTCTGGAAGGACTACGCAGGCGCTACCTATAATGACGCATATAAATTTACCACAAAAGACGGAACAGAATTTCCTGCTTCCGGACAGCAGCAGTTTATTCTTGCTGTGAATAAGGAGGCAGACGGCTTTGAGGCTTCCGGCGTATCCTATGCGCTGGAAAAGAAGGGTGAGGATTTTTATGAGATTTCTGCTGCAGAGCCTATCGCTACGGTTCTGACCCTGAAAGGTAAGTCCGATTATAAAGAGATTGGTGATGCAATCCTTACTGATGAAATAAAAGAAGGCTATGAGGAGGCTGTTAAGGCAGGAGAGACTGTCTTTGAGGCAGAGGGCATTACCTATTCCATCGGAAAACAGGGACGCCAGAATGTGATCTCTACTTCCCAGCCAGTGGCATTTGCTACAAAGCGGGTGTTCAGCAGTTCCTCCCAGGAGTCAGAGCTGGGTTATGGCTTCCAGGAGGCTGCACTTATGGCAGTTGAGGAAGGAGAAGATTCCTTTGAATATGAGGGCAGCTCTTATGAAGTGGAATTTCTGGAAGGAGAAAGCGCTGCTGAGATCATGAAGGACGGGGAAGTGTATGCAACCCTTTCCACTCTTTTGGTATCTCCGCAGACACCGGGCGTATTCCTTTCCCTTGATTTCAAGGAGGCTGTGGAGCAGGCCATTATAGATAAGACCGCCACCTTTACAGCAATAAACGGAGAAGGTGAGGAGGAAACTTATCAGCTCCAGACCAAGAATACACAGTACGTGGTTCGAAACCAAAAGGAAACGATGGTAAATAATACCTTTGAGTCTCCAGGTAAAAAGCATTGGGTGGGAACAGACGGAAACGGCATGGATGTGCTGACCCGCCTGATGTACGGAGGACGTATTTCCCTGATGATCGGCTTTGTAGTCATTATCATTGAGGTTATCATAGGTGTGATCCTGGGCGGCATTTCCGGCTATTTCGGCGGATGGGTGGACACCATCATCATGCGTGTGGTGGATGTAGTCATTTGTATCCCCGCTATGCCGCTGTATATCATCATCGGTTCGGTAATGGATTACTATAAGATCGATCCCCGTATCCGAATCTATGCGTTGTGTGTGATCCTGGGAATTATCGGATGGCCAAGCATCGCCAGAATGGTCCGCGGCCAGATTTTGTCCCTGCGTGAGCAGGAGTTTATGGTTGCCACAGAAGCTACGGGCGTGCGTATTTCCAGGCGTATTTTCCGGCACCTGATACCAAACGTGATTCCGCAGCTTATTGTAATCGCCACCATGGGACTTGGCGATGTTATCCTGATGGAAGCCACCTTGAGCTTTTTGGGAATCGGCGTAAAATTTCCATATGCTTCCTGGGGTAATATTGTGAATGCAGTAAATGACGTTTACGTGCTGACAAATTTCTGGTTTGTATGGATTCCTGCCGGATTTTTGATTCTGTTGACTGTTCTTGGATTTAACTTTGTGGGCGATGGCCTGAGAGATGCCTTTGACCCGAAGATGAAACGGTAGGTGAGAGTATGGCATTATTTGGAAAGAAAAACGCAAATTATATCTCTGCCAAAGAGACAAAGAAGATTTCCAGGGAAAACCGCAGAATTACCAATGAGATAGAAAAGAAGAGAAACCGTAAGAATATTCCGGAGTCGGAATATATTACAAAGATGAAGAATCCTGAAAACGTTGTGGAGTTTGATAATGTCCACACCTATTTCTTTACGGATATCGGAACTGTAAAGGCTGTGGATGGAGTAAGCTTTGAGGTGCCCCAGGGAAAGACCGTGGGTATCGTGGGAGAGTCCGGCTGCGGAAAATCTGTTACCAGCCTTTCTCTGATGCAGCTTGTGCAGCGCCCGCAGGGGCAGACGGTGGAAGGGGAGATCCGCTTTAACACAGGGGATAAGGTTTATAATATCGTAAATACGCCCACCAGCGAGATGCAGAAGCTTCGTGGAAATGATATTTCCATGATCTTCCAGGAGCCTATGACAGCGCTGAATCCTGTTTTCCGTATTGGGGATCAGGTGGATGAGATCACCATGCTCCACAATCCGGGTATGTCCAAGGAACAGGTAAGGGCAAGGACGATCGAGATGCTGAAGCTTGTAGGAATCGCCAACAGCGAGGGCGTTTACCGCATGTATCCCCACGAGCTGTCAGGCGGTATGCGCCAGCGTGTCTGTATTGCCATCGGACTGGCGTGCAATCTGAAGCTGATTATTGCGGACGAGCCGACCACAGCTCTGGATGTTACCATCCAGGCACAGATCCTGGATCTGATGAGAAACTTAAAGGATAAGATCAATTCGTCTATTATGCTGATCACCCATGACCTGGGCGTGATCGCGGAGATGGCGGATTATGTGGTGGTCATGTATGCAGGACGTGTGGTGGAAAAGGGTACGGCGCGGGAGATTTTTAAAAATCCCTCCCATCCTTATACCATCGGACTGATGCGTTCCAAGCCTGTTGTGGGAAAACAGGTGGATAAGCTTTACAGTATTCCGGGAAAGGTTCCCAATCCTATCGATATGCCGGATTACTGCTATTTCCGTGACCGCTGCGAGCTGAGCTGCGAAAAGTGCAACGGCAGTTATCCGGGTGTGGTCAAATTAAGCCCTACCCATGAGGTGAGCTGCTATCGCTATCAGGATCGTCCGGAAGCCGGCTGGCTGATGGATGTGCATCCGGGAGAGGAGGGAAAAGCCCATGAGTGAAAACAAAACCGTGCAGGCAGACAACATTCTGGAGGTATCCCACCTGAAAAAGTATTTTCCTATTAAGGGCGGAATGTTTGGAAGAGAGGTTGGCTCCGTAAAGGCTGTGGATGACGTTTCCTTTTCCATGAAACGGGGAACCACAATGGGGCTGGTGGGAGAGTCCGGCTGCGGAAAATCCACCACCGGGCGTACCATTTTAAGGCTGATCGAAAAGACGGAAGGCTCTGTAAAGTTTAACGGTCAGGAGGTCTTTGACCTGTCCCGGAAGGAAATGAGAAATCTGCGCACCAAGATGCAGATCATTTTCCAGGATCCTTATTCCTCCCTTTCACCCAGGCTTCCGGTTGGGGAGATCATCGGGGAAGCGGTGAGAGAGCATAAGCTTGTATCAAAGGCAGAATACGGAGATTATGTGGCGGGGATCATGGATGACTGCGGGCTGCAGTCCTATCACAAAGACCGCTATCCCCATGAGTTTTCCGGCGGCCAGAGACAGCGTATCTGTATTGCCAGGGCGCTGGCGTTAAATCCGGAATTTGTAGTCTGCGACGAACCGGTATCTGCGCTGGACGTATCCGTGCAGGCGCAGATCATCAACCTTTTAAAAGAACTGCAGGAAAAGAGAAAGCTGACCTATCTGTTTATCTCCCATGACCTGTCTGTGGTGGAGCATATTTCCGATACCATCGGCGTGATGTATCTGGGAGGGCTGGTGGAGACGGGGACCACGGCGGATATTTTCGCAAATCCCCTTCATCCCTACACGGAAGCGCTGTTTTCCGCCATTCCCATGCCGGATCCGGATCTGAAGAGAAACAGGATCATTCTGGAGGGAAGCATTCCGTCCCCGGCAAATCCGCCTAAGGGCTGTAAGTTCCATACCCGCTGCAGGAAATGTATGGAAATCTGCAAGACCCAGGTTCCGGAGGAAAAAGATATGGGAAATGGACATAAGGTTCGGTGCCATTTGTATGATTAAAAAGAAAAAAGAGGAGCTGCCGGACTATACGGTAGCCAATATGGATATTGAGGGAATGCCCTGGAATACCAGGGGACCCAGGCTGAGCGTTCCGGGAGACACCCCGGAGAAAGAGCCTCTCACAAAGGAAGAGACACGGGGGATGATATGGCTGGCACTTAAGGCGGCCCTTGCAGTAGGCACCGTATTTGCCATAGCTGCATTTTTGTTTATCCTGTTTTGCTTGTTTGTGTGGCTGAGATAGGGGAAGAGTATGGAAGAAAAAAAGCAGACGCAGGTTCCATTGTGGACGCGGGATTTTACGATCATCACCCTGGGAACGGTGGTTTCCATGATCGGCAGCGCTATCGCAGGTTTTGCTATCGGCCTTTTGGTGTTGGATTATACTGGGTCAACGTTTTTGTATGCGCTTTTTATGGTGATGTACAATATGCCAAAGGTGATAGCCCCTACGGTTGCAGGCCCATTTGTGGATAAATTTTCCAGAAGGAAGGCAATCTACACGCTGGATTTTATCAGCGCTGCTCTGTACGGGCTGTTTGCCTGGCTGCTCATTGCAGGATATTTCAATTATGGTTTTTTACTCGTGGGCTGCCTGATTCTGGGAAGCATTGACAGTATCTATCAGGTAGCATTTGAGAGCTTTTTCCCTATGCTTATAACGGAAGGAAACTACACAAAGGCGTATTCCATACAGAGTACGCTGGAAAGCTTGACCATGCTGATGATCCCTGTTTCTGCTTTTTTATATAACCTGATCGGGATAGCGCCGCTGTTTTTGATCAATATGGCCTCCTTTTTGATAGCTGCAATTATGGAAACGCAGATATCGAGGGTCAGGGAGTCCTATGCGAAAAAGGAAAACGAGGACTTTGGCATTGCGGAATACAGAAAGACGTTTCGTGAAGGGATTGACTACCTGAAAAATGAAAAAGGGCTGCGCACGATCACGGTTTATTTTACAGTGACCATGTTTGCAGCAGGCGCGGTTTCCACCATTGTACTTCCTTATTTTAAGATGAACTACCAAAACGGAGAGTACATATATATGCTGACCATGGGATGGACGACCATAGGTAGGCTGATTGGCGGCGGAATCCACTACAAGGTGAAATATCCCACAGATAAAAAATTCGTGATCGCCATAATTGTATATTTAAGTGTTTCCCTTATTGAAGGTACCATGCTGTATATGCCGCTTGTACTAATGGCGGTAGTATGTTTTGTGAATGGATTACTGGGAGCGACCTCTTATAATATCCGCATTTCCGCTACCCAAAGCTATGTGCCGGATGGGAAAAAGGGACGATTCAACGGCATCTTTCAGATGACAAATATGGCGGGTTTGTTTCTGGGCCAGCTTATTTCCGGCATACTGTGCGAGTTTGCCCCGCAAAGGGCTGTGCTGGGAGGCTTCATGGTTATAAATCTCCTGGCGGTCGGCGCGACGATGTACAGAAACCGAGAAGACGTGAAAAAAATTTATAACAGACAGGCATAAGGAATTTATGTTTCAATAAGGAGCCGTCGCATCCATGATTTTATCAAGTCTGATTAATCATTGATGCGACGGCTCCTTTTGGTTGAGCTCTGCCAAGGCACGCCTGCGGTGTCCGGGCAGGATTCTTTTATATTCGCCTTTCATTAAAGAAAACCGTGGGTCCTCAGATATGCGCTTTTTATATGGGAAATATCCGGATTTTTTATAGATTTCCTGTATTTCAGGGGTGTTTCCCCGTAATAAGTATAAAAAGCGCTAGAGAAAGCACGGGCATCCGAAAAGCCATTGTCCAGAGCAATGCGCAGGATTATCTGAGAGAAGACACCGAAACGTCTCTGCGGGAAACTGAAATTTTTCTGGATGAGCACAGTGCGGGAAAGAGGGTAAGACCGATCCTTGCGCCGCGTTTTGCACCTACCTGCAGTGAGGAACTGCTGAATGGGCTGGGGACTCTTGCCGGGAAGTATCACTGCGGTGTCCACACCCATCTTGTAGAATCACTGTGGGAATCCCAGGAGGCTTTAAGGCTTTTTCCGGGTTATGGTTCGGATGCGGAAATTTATGAACGGGCGGGGCTTATGGAGCATGGACCGTCTATATTTGCACATGTTATTTTTCCGGGGCAGGAGGACATGCGCATTTTGAAGAAGCATGACAGTGTGGCAGTTCATTGTCCTGATGCTACGACAAATATCATTGCAGGCATCATGCCGCTGGCGCGTATGAGTGATGAGGGAGTCCGGATCGCGGTGGGCTCCTTTGAGAAGGGGTATCTGTTTAACGCCCTTGTCATCGATGCCATGGAGGATCCGTGGATGGAGTTGTCGGCTGAGGAACGGATGGAGCGCTTCTGCTATATCGGAGACGACCGGAATATTAAAGCAAGATTTATAGAGGGCAGGGAAGTACATATTTCCTGAGAACCTCTGCCACTCCGTCCTCCTGGTTGGAGTGTTGGGTAATATAGTCAGCCTGGACTTTCACACCCTGGGGTGCATTTTCCATGGCAACGCCAAGGCCGGCATAGTTGATCATGGAAAGGTCGTTGAAGCCGTCTCCGATGGCGATCATTTCATCACGGGAAATGTGGTAAAGCTCCCCGATCTTTTCCATGGCAGAGGCTTTGGAAACCTTAGAATTGAAAAATTCCAGGTAAAATGGCTTGGAGGTACAAAATGTAACACTCTGGAAGGCAGATGGAGGGATTTCCTTTTCCATCTGCCCTATTTTTTCTACCTCATCATACCAAAGGATTTTGGTGATCCCCTGATCCAGCAGGGCGTCCTCATCCTGAATCAGAAGCGGCTCCACTCCGGTGGCTTTTTTGTACTCGTGGATCCGTTCGTTGAGCACATTCCCATAAAGCTGGTTCCCGGACCAGACACACATGGTGGTACCGTATTCCCTGCCGAGCTTCAGAATCCTTCTGGCATCCTCTCTCTCCAGATTCTGCTGGAAGATCACTTCCCTGGTATCCGACATGACGATCATGGCCCCGTTATATGTAATAACAGGAGCATTCAGCTCCATCAGCTCCCTGTACTTGGCAACGCCTTGGATCGGTCTGCCTGTACACACGGAAAAGATAAGCCCCTGGCTTACCGACTCCCGGATCGTTTTCATGGTAAGCGGAGTGATCTCGTCTGCGTCATTTAACAAGGTACCGTCCATATCCACGGCTACAAATTTGTATTTCATAGGTTCACCGTCTTTAGAATCGTCACTCGGCTTAGGTTGACCATATTGCATATAAATAGACTCTAATAGTGCCAAATCACAGCATCTTGATTTTACTTGCCTGTCATGACTTCTCAAGTCTGCATCATTTGTCAATACCAAATTTCTAAGGTTTTCTGCTGTCTTTTCTATAGCGATCGAATCTGCTTTTATCGCATTATATTGATTTTGCAATAACCGCCTATACTGTTGGTCCGGCTCATTTGCAATATCTTTCAACAGTAACGCACTATCTGGCACTGGAATCATATTGTTAAAATTGATAGCACCGTATTGTCCTTGATTAATTTTTCTAAAATCTTTGCTATTCTTCATCCGCTGATGTTTGGGTTTCGGAGAAATAAATGGTGCGTAGTACTTTATTTCTCCGACCTCAATAACAACCCCTATATATGACCGACTTTCATGCTTATTTTCTGCTACCTTACTATCATAACTCCGTAAAAATAGAATATAGTCATCCTTTATATTATAAAACTTCATAATTCTCCTATGTAAAAAATGTGGAGGTCGATTGCACGCCTCCACATTTTTCAGTTCCCACTTTATGGTAGGGACTCACCAGCTTTTTTCGGTTCTCACTTTGTGGCAGAGACTCACCGCTTTTTTCGGTTCCCACTCTATGGTAGGGACTCACCGCTTTTTGAGGTAAATCAAACTTCTGTCTGTTTCCTCATCTACATTATACGTAAAAGCTCCCAGAAAATCAACAAGTTCCAGATGATTTATTTTGGAATTTATTTTGGGATTTTTTGTAAACGTGCAACTTACTTGCAAGGAAAGCGGACTTGGATTATAATTTAGTATAGTTATAATTGCTGCAGGAAAACAGACGTGCTGACCGGCGAGGAGGGAAACGCAATGAATAGGGCGATACCCATTGGTGTAGATGATTTTAAGGATCTTATAACCAATGATTATTATTACGTAGATAAAACATTGTTAATAAAGGAACTCATCGACTTAAAAGGAAAAGCAATTCTGTTTACCAGACCACGCAGATTCGGGAAAACTCTCAATATGAGTATGATACGGTATTTTTTTGAGAATACAGGAAATGACGAAGAAAATGAAGCAAACAAAGGGCTTTTTCGTAATTTGCAAATCATGAATGACGATGAGATCTATACCAGCCAGATGGGGCAATTCCCGGTTGTTTTGCTGACCTTAAAATCTGCAAGGCAAGGAGATTTTGATACTGCTTATTATATGATACGAAATGAAATCAGTTCGGAATTTCAGCGTCACAGAGAAGTAATTGAGAAGGGAAAGCAGGCGCTTTCCCTGAGTGAGTGGGATAAATATGTGCGGCTTGCAGAGCAGCAGGCAGATTATAAGGAATATGCGAATGCGCTTCAGTTTTTAACCCAGTGTCTGTATAAGACAACAAAAAGAACTGTCATTTTGTTAATTGATGAATACGATGTTCCATTGGAAAATGCGTATTTTGCAGGCTTTTATGATAGAATGGTAGGATT
This sequence comes from Ruminococcus sp. 5_1_39BFAA, assembly GCF_964240875.1. Lineage (NCBI taxonomy): Bacteria > Bacillati > Bacillota > Clostridia > Eubacteriales > Oscillospiraceae > Ruminococcus > Ruminococcus sp. 5_1_39BFAA. Next base: position 75,917 of record NZ_CAXSVO010000010.1, read on the forward strand.
TATCCGTTCACTGTTTGAGTCTGCGTTAAAAACAAATGAGTATCTGCATTTTGCTGTGATTACCGGGTGCCTGCGGATCTCAAAAGAGAGCATTTTTACCGGATTAAATCATCTAAATATGGTGTCCGTATTGGATAAAAACTATAGCACCTATTTTGGGTTTGTGGAAGACGAAGTAAAAAAGATGCTTACTGACTATGGGCATGAGGCTCGTTTTCCGGATTTGAAAAAATGGTATGATGGATATTGTTTTGGAGACCGGGAAATTTATAATCCATGGAGTGTTATCAAATTTCTTTCCGACTTGAATGCGGATAGGAACGCTTTTCCCAAGCCCTATTGGATTAACACAAGCTCCAATGAGATTGTGAGAGATATGATCTACCGGGCCGATAAGGAGACCAGAAATCAGATGGAAGAACTGATCAGCGGAGGAACGATTGAAATTCCTGTGCATGAAGAAATCACATACGGAGATCTGAAGGGGCAGGGAGAGAACCTTTGGAATTTCCTGTTTTTTACCGGATATCTGACAAAAGCAGGGGAAGAATTCCGGGATGATACCATCATTTTAAAAGGTAGAATCCCAAATATAGAGGTAAAAACCGTATATAAAAATACCATATTAAGTTGGTTCCAGGATAAGATTAAAAAAAGGGACTTTAAAGAATTATATCAGGCTTTGGAAGAAGGCGATGAGAGAAAAGCAGCACAGATCATAAGCGAGCAGTTACTGTCTGCAATCAGTTTTTATGATAGTGCGGAGAACTTTTATCATGGTTTTTTAGCAGGTATTTTGAACCAAAGCGAAAAGTATCTGGTAAAATCCAATCGGGAATCCGGAAACGGAAGGTCAGATATTATGGTGAAAAGTCCGAGCCTGCGGGGACGGGCATTTGTCCTGGAACTGAAAGTATCTGACAGTATGGACAGTATGGAAAAAGATGCAGGAGAGGCAGTGCAGCAGATATATGAAAAAGGGTACATGGAAGAGCTTCGAACAGAGGGGTACAGAAAAATCAGTTGCTACGGGGTGGCTTTCTACAGAAAGGACTGCGAAGTACGCTACGGAGGCGAGTACAAAAGTTAAAAAGAAAAATCGCGCTTTTATGATGCTGCGGCTTTAGGCCGCAGCACTTTGCTTTTAGTATAATCGAAACGTAAAAAGGAACTCTTTTATGGATTTGAGCTTTGGAAATTAAGCTTTAATTTTGGCAATTAAAGCCTCCTGCAGTACTTGTGAGAAATTAATTCCCTGTTCAAGGGCAGCTTTATTTAACCAGGCGGGTATAGTGAGCGTTTTTTTAACAGAGCGTTCAAAGTGCTCCTTTGCATATGCGGGTACGTCTACAGATACCATATTTACAAAGCCTTGCAATGAGTCTAGCTGAAGTTCCGTTGCAATTGTGTCCAGTGAAATATCCTTAATAGAGGAAGGCGCGGGGACATTTTCGTTATTTTTTTGGCAGGTATAAAGATAGCCTGCAAGACAGTCGACAGCCATACTGAGAGCATCTTCAATACTGTCACCACAAGTAGATAGCCAATTTAAATCTGGAAAAATAACAGAATATTTATTGTCTGCTTCTTTAAAAAAACATGCAGGATATATTGATAACATAATGAATCTCCTTTCAATGGCGGCAATATTATTTTAGTCCAGCCTGTTTTAAAATTGAGTTTTCTGTTCCTTTGGGAATTTCCTTACAATGGAACGGTATGGTGACTTTTCCAGGCTTGGCAGGATGTATGTAGTGGCGGTGCGAACCAGTCTGATTTTTAAATGTCCACCCAGCATCAAGAATGATTCGTTCCATTTCCAAGGGTTTCTTTGGCATTTTTATTTTCTCCTTTCATATTATCATAATACACGTTCTAATACAATACGTATAAAATTGATACTTGTAATATAGACATATATAACAATATATGTAAAAATACGGAAAAATATGCCAAAATAATAAAACAGGCCGTTTTATTTCAGTTTTCCTCATTCCAATTGAATCGATAAGGAAAATAGTCTATAATTAAAACCAAACCTATCATTAAAGGAGGGCAAACATGGCATATTTAGGAGAAGATATTAAGAAACTGGGGTTTGGTCTGATGCGGCTGCCTCAGAAGGATGATGTAATTGATGTGGAGCAGGTAAAGGAAATGGTGGACCTGTTCCTGGACGCAGGATTTACATATTTTGATACGGCATGGGCTTATGCGGGAAGTGAAGATGCTATCCGTCAGGCGCTGGTGGAGCGTTATCCGAGGGAGCGCTTCCTGCTTGCCACGAAGAATGCGGCATGGAGCAACTGCAAGACAAAAGAAGAGGCTATGGCACAGTTTGATACTTCCTTAAAACAGACAGGAGCCGGATACTTTGATTTTTATCTGCTGCACAATCTGGGAGAGGGACGGACACACTTTTTCGATGACTTTGATCTGTGGAACTGGGTACAGGAGAAAAAGCAGGCAGGTCTTGTAAAGCATGTGGGCTTTTCTTTCCACTCCACACCAGGGGAACTGGATGCCATCCTGACGGCACATCCCGAGATGGAATTTGTTCAGCTTCAGATCAACTATGCAGACTGGGAAAACCCTGCAATCCAGTCCCGCGCCTGCTACGAAGTGGCGAGAAAGCACGGCAAACCGGTCATTATCATGGAACCGGTGAAGGGCGGTATGCTGGCAACACCGCCGGAGTCTGTCGAAAAAATCTTAAAGGCAGCGGAACCGGATTCCTCCGCAGCATCCTGGGGCATTCGTTTTGCAGCTGGCCTGGAGGGTGTCATTACCGTGCTGTCCGGTATGAGCAATGTGGAGCAGATGAAAGATAATCTTTCCTATATGAAGGATTTCCAGGGCCTGACAGAGGAGGAGAAAAGGACACTGAAAGAGGCGCAGGAAGAGCTTTCACGCATTCCTCTGGTTCCGTGTACCTCCTGCAACTACTGTGCAAAGGTCTGTCCAAAGAACATCGGCATTTCCGGTTCTTTTACCGCAATGAATTATCTGACCCTGTACGGCAATAAGGACGCAGCCCTTCATCAGGAAAACTGGCTGGTGGGAGGCCATGGCAAAAAATCTGCCGCCGAGTGTGTAAAATGTGGCAAATGCGAAGAGGTGTGCCCACAGCACATTGCCATTCGGGAAAATCTTGAAAAAGTAACAAAAGAGCTTCTTAATAAATAAGGAGCAGACAAAAGGGGCATTCTGCGGAAATGGCAGAATGCCCCTTTTATATAGCTTTTTCCTATTTCCAGATAAATAAGTCATCATTTAACTTTAATTCGCTGTAAAAAATGTTATGATATCACAAAATATCGTTGTATATTTTGCAGCATCATGCTATGCTATGATTGTATTACTCTATGGAGGTGTGCCTATGTACCGAGTCGCAATAGAAAAGCTTTATAAATGGAAAGGGAGCAAACGCCGCAAGCCGTTGATTATCCAGGGGGCAAGACAGGTTGGAAAGACTTGGCTGATGAAAGAATTCGGCAGTAAGGCGTATGCAGATATCGTATATATAAATTTTGATTCGAATTCCAGAATGGCGGAGTTATTTGCTTCAGATTTGAACACCGACCGCCTGATCATGGGAATTGAGCTTTATGCTGGCAGAAAAATTAATCCCGATAACACCCTTCTCATATTTGATGAGGTGCAGGAGGTGCCGAGAGCGCTTTCTTCTCTCAAATATTTCTATGAAAATGCGCCACAGTATCATATTGTCTGCGCCGGCTCATTACTGGGCATTGCTCTGCACGAGGGCACATCGTTTCCTGTGGGCAAGGTGGATTTTCTGAGCCTTTATCCTTTGTCCTTCAAGGAGTTTTTAATGGCTACCATAGGTGAGCGTTTTGCCGAGCTTCTTGACAAGCAGGATTATCCGATGATTACCTCTTTTAAGCAGACCTATATTGATGCGCTAAAGCAGTATTACTTTGTCGGAGGTATGCCGGAAGCAGTGCAAAGTTTTGCTGAAGAGAAGGATTTTAATGAGGTTCGGGAGATACAAAAGCGCATATTGGCAGCTTACGAACAGGATTTTTCAAAGCACGCTCCTATCGAAATCGTGCCGAAAATCCGTATGATATGGAACAGCATCCCATCTCAGCTTGCAAAAGAGAACAAAAAATTCGTCTACGGTCTTGTACGAGAGGGCGGACGGGCAAAAGAATATGAATCGGCAATTATGTGGCTTTGCGACTGCGGGCTGGTCCACAAGGTCAGTCGTGTAAATGCAGCGGGAATCCAGCTGAAAGCATATGAGGATTTAAAAGCCTTTAAGCTGTTTATTGTTGATGTAGGACTTCTCAGTTGTATGACCGGTCTGCGTCAGCGCACACTGTTGGATGGTAATGATCTATTCAATGAGTTCAAGGGCGCATTAACCGAACAGTATGTCTGCCAGCAACTCAAAACCATAGATGACTTAGGGGTTTACTATTACACCAATGACCGTGGTTCCTGTGAGGTGGATTTTATTATTGATACCGGCGAGCAAATCGTACCCGTGGAAGTCAAGGCGGAGGTCAATTTAAAAGCAAAGAGCCTTAAAACCTACCGTGAGAAATTCAATCCCGAAATTTCTGTTCGTACTTCGATGGCGGACTACAAAAAAGAAGCGTGGCTTGTGAATCTTCCGTTATATGCAGTGGAGGAAATTAGCAAATGTGATGAGTGGGAGGCGCAGAAGTAAACGAAACATTGGAAAAGGGCGAAAGCAACAAGTGTTTTCGCCCTCAAAAGAAAAGTCTATTTTTTACCTCCAAGCTTCCCCATGATCCAAACACAGAGCATGATCACAAGGATCGCAACAAAGATTCCGGCCATGCCTTTTCCCATGATCTCCAGTGCTGCCATTACATTTTCCATATTAATCATATCATCTCTCCTATCCTAAAAACTGTGTTACCAGATTGATCACAAGACCGCCTGCCACAACGGATGCAATCTGACCGGAAACATTGGCTCCGGCTGCGTGCATCAGGATCACGTTTGTGGGGTCCTCCTCCATCGCCATCTTCTGCACCACACGGGAGGACATGGGAAACGCGGAAATTCCGGCGCCGCCTACCATGGGGTTGATCTTTTTTTTCAAAAACAGGTTCATGAATTTTGCCAGCAGCACGCCGCCGATGGTATCCATTATAAAAGCGAAAAGTCCGATCACCATGATCATAACGGTTTCCACGGTTACGAACTGTTCCGCACGCATACTGAAGGAAATGGTGATGCCCAGAAGCAAGGTGATCAGGTTTGCCAGAATATTCTGCGCCGTATCGGACATGGTTCCCAGCACACCGCACTCACGGATCAGGTTTCCAAACATCAGAAATCCCACCAGCGCAACAGACTGGGGAGCCACCAGCCCAACTACCATGGTCACCACAATTGGAAATGCAATGCGCATGGTCTTGGAAACAGAGCCGGGATTATATTCCATGTGGATCCGGCGCTCTTTTTTTGTCGTTACCAGGCGAATTGCAAAAGGCTGGACGATGGGGACAAGAGCCATATAGGAGTACGCCGCTACTGCAATGGCGCCGATATATTTGGAATGCAGGATCTGGGATACCAGAATAGAGGTGGGTCCGTCTGCCGCGCCGATAATGCCGATAGAAGCGGCATCCTTTAAGTCAAAGCCCAGGATTGCCGCCAGCAGAATCGCCGCGAAGATTCCAAACTGTGCTCCCGCGCCAAACAGGAACATCAGGGGATTAGACAGCAGCGGTCCGAAGTCGATCATGGCACCGATTCCAATAAACAGAAGGATGGGCAATGCCTCAGATGCCTCGATTCCTGTTTCAAAAAGCCATTCAATGATGCCGTTGGCTTCAATGCCGCCCTGCAGAGTCTGGTTCAGAACGCCGGAGAAGGGCAGATTCACCAGAATTGCGCCAAAGCCCATGGGCAAAAGCAGGGACGGCTCATAGCCCTTCTTGATCGCCAGCCAGATGAGAATGATGCCAACCGCATACATCACGAGCTGCTGCCAGGTCAGCGCACAGACTCCTTCAATTAAAAATTCCATTTTCAATCCTCCAATCTTTTTTGATCATGGGGAAACGCTGGAGTAAAATAAAAAAGACTTTTATTGCAGTATTTACGTAATGTATACGAAAAATATTGCAATAAAAGTCTTGCTATTTCAATTTCCGGCGGACCGCCAGGAACCACATTCCCGGTCAATCGTTCTGACGCCTGAAAATCCATATTCCTGGCACCTGCGCCTCCGTGCAGCTTCAGAAATAATGGCAGCTACTCCCTCTTACCGGAATGATTATAATTCTGGACCGCCGGGTTTGTCAAGAAAATATTCCGGACTATTATGATTCCAGAATCTTAACACCCCATCCAGGGAGAAGCAGCGGCGTATCCGAAGAAACAATATCGCCGGAAAGTAGCTCCGTTCCTGCAGGATGGTCGGTGAGCGTGTGCTCCTGATAAGAGAAATTCAGATAATAAGTAATGGTATGCCCGTCCTGATTTATTCCCTTTTTTACGATGATAGGGAATTGATATGGCAGACATTCGATTCCCCACTCCTGGAAAAGCCAGGAGAGCAGAGCTTTTAAGCCATTGCTTTCAAAACAGCATCCCAGATAAACAGCCTGCCCTATGCCATAATGATTTCTGGTAACTGCGGGGATATTGCCCCATGCAGGATGCACGTATGAGCAGAGAACCTCCGCACCGTCTGTTTCCAGAAACTCCATCCAGTCTGTCACCTGACAGCCTTCCGGGAGGGCAATCACATCGGAAGCCAGCGTTACATCCACAGGCTTGGTAAAGCGGTCATAATGGATGCCAAGGCATTCCGTCAGATCGTGAGGCTGTGCATCTGCATAAATCTTCAGTTCCGGATTGGCAAAGCAGCTTTTGAAGGTGGTGATGAGCTTGCCGCCGTCCTTTACAAAATCACGTACTGCAGCGATCAAAGCCTCATCCGCTGCATAAAGCACGGGAAGGATCAGTACATCATATTGGTCAAAGTCTCGTTCTGTATCCGAAATAATGTCATATTCTATGTTCAGCATATAGCAGGCATCGCAGAGCCAACGCAGGTAATCGCTGTAGTTGTGATCCGGCTGAGCGCCCTGCTGTGCGGTTGGAAACCATTTCAATCCGGTCTGGGAACGATTGCTGACCATGATCGCAACCTTGTTTTCTTTTTTTAAGTGCAGCAATTTAGAGGAGAGCCGCTGAAAATCCTTACCGATGGTGGCTGCCTCCTGATAGACTGCACCCTCAGAAAAGTCGTGGCTGAGAACACCCTTCCAGTAGCTCTCGATAGCATTGTGGATGCTGTGCCAATGCCAGTAGCTTACTCCGTCAGCACCGGATGCAAGATGGGCAAAAGCCTGCAGTCGGAGCTGGTTTGGATAAGGGAGCCAGCCAAAGTTTCCCTGTGCTTCTGTCTCAAGGACCAGATAGTTATTCTTTTTCAGTCCATATGCCAAAGCGCCGCCAAAAGCGATCTCTGCGCCAGTGAGGGCGTGTTCAGAAGGATGGTAAATATCGCATCCGGCAATGGTCAGAGCCTGCGCAGCATCAAATTGGTCAACCTCCGGCTGTAAGCCAAAGGAGTAAAGCCTCCATTCTAAATCAAAATTGTGGGTCACGAACTGCTCTGGTCTCCGGTACTCATCCAAAATGCTTCTCTGCCAGGAGAGAAACTTCGTAACCAGGTTTCTCTGAAAAGCTTCGTATGCCCCGCCGAAGCTGGCATTGATGGTGCCGCGCACATCGGGAAGGTCGTCCCAGTCTGCAATGCTGTTGGACCAATAGGCAAGGCCCATTCTGTCATTGAGGGCTTCCGTAGTTTCATACTCTTTTATGAGCTGATCCTTAAACAATTTCTGAGCATATTCGGAACAGGTGTCATAAGATTTTGTTTCATTGTCAAGCTGAAAGCCGATCACACAATCATAACCCTGAAGCTGCTCTAAAAGCTTCCGGATGATCCGTTCTGCGTGAAAAAGATACCCGGGATGGGTAATATCAAAATTCTGTCTCGCTCCGTACCGGCAGCGCCCGGAATGAGTGTCGGAGAGAATGTCCGGGTATTTCCGGGAAAGCCATGCGGGAATGGCGTAGGTGGGCGTTCCGATGATCACGGAAAGGCCATGTTTTTCAGCTGCTTTGAGTACACGATGAAGATATGTAAAATCAAATTCGCCGTCCCTTGGTTCCCAGGTACTCCAGGTGGATTCGGCAATCCGGATCGTGTTAAAGCCAGCCCTGGTCATCATACGGAAGTCCTCTTCCATACGATCCAGGGGAAGATATTCATAATAATATGCAGTGCCGTAGATAAGCCGGTCAGTCATAAAAGCCTCCTGTTAATAATAGCAATGTGTGCATAATGAAATAGTTGCAAAAAACGCTTGCCAGTTTTGATATGTTTTGTTATCCTTAAATATTAGAAAGATTGAAGAGAATAATCGGTTGCGCAGCTACATTTTAGCATGCCAAATAGTGGATTTCAATAGTTTGCACGAAGTGCAGGGGGAAAACTATGAAAACAGAAGAGAAGGTATACACGATCAGCGATGTTGCCGATGAGCTTGGGGTCAGTAAGACGACCGTATCCAGGGCAATTTCAGGCAAAGGGCGCATCAGCAGCCAGACGCGTGAAAGGGTGCTTGAGTTTATAAAGGTTCACGATTACCAGCCTAATGTGCTGGCAAAAGGGCTCGCTCAAAGCAAGACCTTCAATCTGGCGCTTGTTTTGCCCATGGATTTTGCAGGAAGTGAGATTTCATTCTTTCAGGAATGTATGCACGGCATTTGCGAAATGGCGGCCGCCTATAATTACGACGTGGTGATCGTCATGACGGAGAGCGAAGATTTAACGCAGGTTCGGCGGGTCATTGCAAACCGGAAGGTGGACGGCATTATTTTGAGTCGGTCTGTGACTGATTCTTCCATTCAGAGGTTTCTTCGGGAAAAAAAGATGCCTTTTGTTGTGATCGGATATGTGGAACATTCAGGTATTCACTGGGTGGATAACCGCAATCAGGAGGCAAGCAAAGAGCTTACGGGGATCATGCTTATGAAAGGAATGCACCGGCTTGCACTGCTTGAGGGAAATTCGGGATTCCGCGTAACGGAAAGCCGCCGGGCGGGATTTCTGGAGGCACATAAGGAGCTGGGGACTCCAGCGGATGAGTCCTTGATCTTTTCTGAGGTGGACAGCTATCTGAAGGCCATGAAAGCCGTGGAGCAGGTCTTGGAAGCGGAAGCAGACGGAATCGTGTGTATGGATGATTATATTACAAACATGGTGCTGGGGTGCCTGAGGGAAAAGAGAATTGCGGTGCCATCTCAGATAAAACTTGCCAGTCTTTATGACAGCCAGCAGCTTGAGAAAAACACGCCGCCAGTGACAAGCCTGCATTTTGACACAAGAGCTTTGGGGAAAAATGCGTGTCTGGATCTGATGGCGCAGTTAGGAGAAAAAATTGACCAGGAAAAATTCCCGATGAATTACCAGGTGATTCTTCGGGAGTCCACGAAATAGTGATATATAGAAGAAAGGGAGACATATGGGATAAAAACCGTATGTCTTTTTTATGTGTACGCTGGAGCGCACGCTTTTTCTGTTGAATGAGAGTCAGGATGCACGCTTATGAAATAATTGCGCAAATAAAGCGCAACTAAGTTGCGCAATATAACATTCAATATGTTTAAATTCACTAAAAAAACCGGATAAATTTCGGGATAATGCTATAATTGACTTTACGATGATATAGGATGTATACTTTAATTACGAGCAATCGGTTGCGCAACGCGCAAAAACTACATACTACAAGGAGGTAGAATATGAAAATCACAAAGAAAGTGTTAGCACCTGTAATGGCTGTAGCAATGGTTGCATCTTCAGCCGTATGCGTAAGTGCAGAGGACGAGGCAATCGCTCTGACTCTCTGGGGTGCAGAAGAGGATCAGGATCTGCTGAAAGAGCTGGTTGGCAAATTTGAGGAGACTTATTCCGACTTCACATTTGACATCGAGATCGGTGTAGAATCCGAATCCACTGCTAAGGATACCATTCTTACAGACGTGGAAGCTGCAGCAGATGTTTACGCATTCGCAAGCGACCAGATTTATGATCTGGTAAACGCAGGTGCACTTGCAAACCTGGATGAGTACGACGAAGCATTCCAGGCAGTAGCAGGAAAATCCATCGCAGACGTAAAAGCGGCAAACAGCGAATCTTCCGTAGCAGCAGCTACAGTAAACGACAGCTTTTACGCATTCCCGATGGCTGGTGATAACAGCTATTTCCTGTTCTATGATTCTTCCGTAGTTTCCCCGGAAGACGCACAGAGCTGGGATACTCTTCTTGCAGCAGCAGAAGCAGGCGGAAAGAAAGTGGGCATGACCTTATCATCCGGCTGGTATAATGCAGGCTTCTTCTATGGTGCAGGATTCACCACAGACCTGAACGAAGACGGAACAACTGTTATGGATTGGAACGGTACAAGCGCATCCGGCATCACTGGTGTTGATGTTGTAAAATCTATGCTGAATATCGCTGGAAATTCTGCATTCCAGGCAGTAGCAGACGGTGACCTTTCCAACCAGATCGCAGCAGGCGGTCTTTGCGCAGTTGTTTCCGGTACATGGGATGCAAGTGCAGCACAGGACGCTTTCGGCGACGGATATTCCGCAACAAAGCTTCCGACCTTTACTGTAAACGACGAGCAGGTTCAGATGGGTTCCGCATTCGGTTACAAGTTTGTTGGTGTAAACGCATATGCTGAGAACATTGGATGGGCAGCAGTTCTTGCTGAGTTCCTGACAAATGAGGACGCACAGGTTGCACGTTTTGACGCACGTCAGATCGGACCGACCAACCTGGTTGCAGTAGAGTCTGATGCAGTAAAAGCAAACCTTGCGATCACAGCAGTTATCGAGCAGTCCGAATTCGGCGTGATCCAGAAGGTTGGCGGCAAGTACTGGGATCCGGCACAGACCTTCGGCGAGAATATCGCACAGGGCAAGATCCCGGCAGATGACGATGCAGCTATTCAGGAAGCACTGGATACTCTGGTAGAAGGTGTAACCGCACCGGTAGAATAATCTGGTATTTTGTACGGTATAAACTGAATTTTATGTAACTGACCATAAAACAGGCTCATATGCGTCTGCATATGGGCCTGTTTTGAGCAAAAATATCAGGAATTATTCTGCCAGAGGAGGGGTTTTATGGCAAATCAGAGTAAAGACACTGCCCTGGGAGCAGTGGGCGGTTTCTTCAGAGCCATTGGCGGATTCTTCTCCAGTTTTGGAACAGCAGTTGCCATAGGCGATGTTTTTGTAAAATTATCTCTGTTATGGTGGGGCGCTGGTTATGCCCGCCGTAAACAGTATGCAAAGGCAGTCATTATGACTGTGCTGGAAGTGGCATTGATCCTGTTTACATTTGGCTTTGCCATGGAGTATGTTCCCAAGTTTGCATCCCTGGGAACTGTAAAACCGGAAAAAGTTTTTAACATGAAAACCATGAAGAATGAGTGGAATGATTATGATAACTCTTTCCAGATCCTTCTGTTTTCTCTGTTCAGCTTTGTAGTATGGTTCGCTGCTTTCATTGTCTGGATCAAAAATGTGGTAAACGCATATGAACTCCAGAAAAAAGCAGAGGCTGGCAAGCATATCAATACTTTCAGGGAAGATCTTCATTCCTTAAAAGAAGAAAACTTCCATATTACCTTGCTGACACTTCCGGTACTGGGAGTTGTTATTTTCACACTGGTTCCTATTTTACTTCTGATCCTGGTTGCATTTACCAATTATGACCAGAATCATATGCCGCCTACCAGCCTGTTTTCCTGGGTTGGCTTTAACAACTTTTTAAGTCTGTTTGGCGGCGGCGGACTGACCGTTTCCTTTGGTTACTCCTTTGTACGTGTCCTTGGCTGGACGCTGGTATGGGCGTTCTTTTCCACCTTTACCACATATATCGGAGGTATTCTGTTATCCCTGCTTCTTAACAGCAAGAAAACAAGAGTGCCGAAATTATGGCGTACACTTTTTATCGTAACCATTGCGGTACCGCAGTTCGTATCCCTTCTGTTGGTAAGAAACTTCTTCTCCAACGGAGGTATTGTCAATACTATCTGCAGCAATATCGGTCTTACCGGTTTCCTGCGTGATACAGGACTTGTGTCCACAAGCTATATCCCATTCCTGTCTGCACCGGGCTGGGCACATGTGATGATCATTTTGATCAATATCTGGATCGGCGTTCCGTATCAGATGCTGATCTCCACCGGTGTTCTTATGAACCTGCCGGCTGACCAGCTTGAAAGTGCTAGAGTGGATGGCGCTACACCATTCCAGATCTTCCGCAAGATCACCATGCCGTACCTGCTGTTTGTTACAGGACCGGCGCTGGTTACGGACTTTGTAAAGAATATCAATAACTTTAACGTAATCTACCTGCTGACAGAAAATGTGTACACGACCACGAACCAGGTAATGGCAAATTCCCAGGCAAAGGAAGTGGACCTGCTGGTAACCTGGCTGTTCCGTTTGACGCAGGATTACTACAACTACAAGATGGCTTCCGTTATCGGTATCGTAGTATTTATTATCTGTGCAGTATTCACACTGATCGCATTTAACCGCATGATCAAGGGAGATAAGGAGGGAACATATCAATAATGAAAAAGATGAAAAGTAATCGTACTTCCACGATTGTATTACATAATTTATTGATCGCTGTGCTGGCATTTATCTGGCTGATCCCTATCGTATGGCTGCTGTGCACCTCCTTCAGCTCTTATTCAGGAATGAATACAAGCACCTTTTTCCCGAAGGAGTGGAGCATTACCCATTATATCAAGCTGTTCCATCCGGACTCTGTGGCACAGTTCCCGCAGTGGTTTTTGAACACATTTATTATTGCCTGCTTTACCTGCGTGATCTCTACTATGTTCGTGTTGATGGTAGCTTATGCCACATCCGTAATGCGCTTCCCAATGAGAAAGCCATTGATGAACATGGCGGTTATCCTGAATCTGTTTCCGGGTATGCTGGCAATGATCGCCGTATATTTTACCTTGAAATCCTTTAACCTGACAAACAGCTACGCCGGTCTGATCATGGTTTATTCCGCATCATCCGGCCTGGGCTATCTGATCGCAAAGGGATTTTTCGACACGGTGCCGAGAGCGCTGTGCGAAGCTGCACGGATCGACGGCTGCAGCGAGGCGCGTATCTTCTTCCAGATGATACTTCCTATGAGCCGCCCTATCGTCGTGTATACGGTTATCAGCAGCTTTTTGGTACCGTGGATGGATTTCGTATATGCAAAGATGATCCTCAATGCCGGAATCTCTTCCAAATATACAGTTGCCATTGGTTTGTTCAAGATGCTGGATAAGAGCTTGATCAATACCTACTTTACCCAGTTCTGCGCAGGCGGCGTGCTTGTTTCCATCCCGATTTCCGCATTGTTTGTGATCATGCAGAAATTCTATGTGGAAGGTATTACCGGAGGAGCTGTTAAGGGCTGATTCAAAACCAGGAGCAAATGAAAGGAAAAGAAATGGAACAGTTTATTGTTAATATCATTCATCGCCCGGAAATGGTGCCGGAATACGCGGAAAAGGTGACCGGACATGGACAGGCGGAGGATATTGGGCGTAAAGCATTGCTGACGGAGAGCCTTGACATTTTTAAAGTACAGCAGGAGTGTGCGCATAAGAACGGGCTGAAGACAACGATTGAAATGACCTATGCCAGCCTGTTCAATGATGAGGCCGTAGAGCTTGCAAAACAGCATCACGAGCAGTATGGCGATGAGATCGGCCTGACACTTCTTGGCCTGCCCTGCAAGGAATTCCGTGAAAAATATAAAACCAAGGATTTTTGTATCTGGATGTTTTCCATGGAAGACAAAAAAGCTATTGTTCAGGATGTGTTTGAGAAATTCCATGAACGTTTCGGATTTTATCCGGAATCTACAGGCTCCTATTACATGGATGCGGAACTGACAAACTTTATCAAAGAAAAATATCCGTCTGTAAAATGTGCTGTTGCCACATGCTGGGAGGAAGGCCCGAAGGCTTACCATACCTGCAATAACAGTTGGTACACCTTTATGGACGGCGGCCCGTGGGCTCCATGGATCCCATCCAGGCAGAATACTCATGCGCCGGCTGCCAATGAAGCGGAGGATTCCGGCATTGTGGCAATCCCGCATCTCAGCCGTGATCTGATCGCATGCTATGACGGAAATGGTTCCAATTTTGGTACCCATCCCCAGAATGTTCTCCGGGGAATGATCTATGATTCTGAGACATGGGAGTATCCATATCTTTATAACCTGATCGACCAGTTCCGTTACCAGGCGAAATTCAACAATGGGTATGCCTACAACATGATGTTTGTAGGGCCTGGCTGGATGAACAAGATGGGACGCTGGGAGGCTCCTTATGAGCTGCTGAAAAAATCCTATGAGGATGGCTGCGCATACTACGGAGAGCTGAAAAAAGAAGGCAAGCTCATTGACATGACCATGAGTGAATTTGCGGATTTCTACCGTCAGAAGAAATCCTACACAGAGCCGGAATGTGCCCTGTGGAGAGATATCCTGTACGGAAGCGACAAGCAGGTATTCTGGTACTGTGACCCGTTTATGCGCGCGTGTGTGAATATGGACCAGGGCGGCGCGATCGTTGACCTTCGTCCTTATGCTGCAAAACTGAACTGGCCGGTAGGTATCGGCACACCGCATATCCAGGATGCCAGCTACCCGTTCCTGATCCAGGAAAAATACCGCGCAGGCTATTTTACCCATTATGCAGGGGAGGGAACAGTCCGCAGCGCAAAGGTATGCCATAACGGGGAAGAGGTGGATTTGTGCCTCTGCCGTACAAAGGCGCATTTCTCCCAGGAAGGCAAAGACCGCATCCTGACGCTGGACCCGGTAGACATTGAATTTGCAGACCTGACTGTGAAAATCCAGACTGTGATCACCTTTACAGAAGGCTCCAGTGCGATTAAAATTGACAGAAAGGTTCTGGAAATGAGTGACCCGGATGCAGATGTGACCATCAACGAATACATGGTTGGATGCTATGGAACGACCGAGTACACAGAGGATATGTCAAGCCTGACCTTCTGTGCGGAAAAAGGTTCTGAAAAGAAAGAGCTTCCCTATGAGTACAAGTGCAGAGAGGTAACTCTTGCAGATGCTGACCGGGTAAGCTGTACCCTTCCGCCGATCAATACCCTTGTTTCCATGACCTGCGAAGGAACGGAAAAAGAGGGATATTTCAAAGAGGGATATGCGTTCAGCCCAATGTTTACTCTGGGATATACCGGAAGATTATGCGATAAGGAGGTCTTCACCACATGGCTCAATCTGGAAAAGGCAAATTAAATTACCGGTGTCCATCCTGCTTTATGCGCGATCTGGATCTGGATATGTTTTATGATAAGGACAAAAAAGAGTATTACTGTATACGCTGCCAGTACAGAGGTACAGAAGAAGATGTGCTGGAAAAGAATGAGCTGGCACGTTTCCGCTATCGTCATATGATGAAACGCTTTACGGATTTTGAAAATTTTGACGGAGAATAATACACGATGGCTCCGTATCCGGGAGAGTTCCCGGGTACGGAACCGTTTTGTATAGAAGAGGTGCACGATGAAAGACTGGATAAAAGGAATGGATATTTCCACTCTTCTGGAAGTGGAACGCTGCGGAGGAAAATTTTTTGACCACGGTAAGGCTGGCGGCGCGCTGGAAATCTTAAAGCAATACGGTACCAATCTGGTAAGGCTCCGCCTGTGGAATGATCCCTTTGATGAGGAGGGGCATTCTTACGGTGCAGGAGGAAACGATATTGAAACCACTCTTTCCCTGGCAAAGAGGGCAAAAGAGCTGGGAATCGGATGGATGCTGGATTTTCATTACAGCGATTTCTGGGCTGATCCGGGAAAACAGACCATTCCCAAAGCATGGCGGGGAATGGACGTGAAGCAGCTTACACAGGCTGTCCATGATTACACGGCTGAGGTTCTGGAGAGATGCGGCAAAGAGGATATCATGCCGCAGATCGTGGCTGTGGGAAATGAGCTTTCCAAGGGGCTTTTGTGGCCTTACGGTCAGGTGCCGGAGTACGGAAATATTGCCGGATTTGCCAGTGCGGGAATCCGTGCGGTGCGTGAAGCGGATAAAGAAATTCAGGTGATGCTCCACCTGGATAACGGAGGAAATAATGAGCTTTACCGGACATGGTTTGACGCATACATTGCCAACGGGGGAGAAGATTTTGAGTATATCGGACTGTCCTATTATCCGTTTTGGCACGGAACTCTTCAAATGCTTCAGGACAATATGAATGATATTGCATCGCGATATCACAAAAAGCTGCTTGTAGCGGAGGTTTCCATGGGACATACCATGGAGGATTATCAGGAATATGAAAAGCTTCCGGATGAATTGCGTAAGGGTATGGCGACAAAGTCGGAGCTTGCAGCCAAGGTTCCCTATCCAATGACACCCGAGGGACAGAGTGACTTTATGGCCGCCATTATGCAGGTCATCGCTCAGGTTCCGGAAGGCTTGGGTACAGGCTTCTGTTACTGGGAACCTGCCTGGATCCCGGTGCCGGGAAGCCAGTGGGCTACCGAGAAAGCCTGCAAATACATGAACGAAAAAGGACCAGGCGGTAACGAATGGGCGAATCAGGCTTTATTTGACTATAATGGAAATGCTCTTCCGGCATTGGAGCTCATCCGGGATTTTCAGCCGTAAAGAAAAAGGAGAAAGGCGCAGGATATGAATACGGGAATGGGAAGAAGAGGAGCTGTATGGAAAACTCCTTCCGTTACAGCAGACGGATTAAAGATTTTTGCGTGCGTGGTGATGCTGATCCAGAATATCGGGATTGCGATCGTGGAAAATGGATTGATCCGTCTGGATCAATATACACAGGAGAGCCTGTCAAAGGCAATGGAGACAGATTCCGATCTGATGTTTCTGGCTGGCGTAGGCTCCGTGATGCAGCTTATCGGAGGTATGGCGGTGCCGATTTTTGCGTTCCTGCTGGTGGAAGGCTTTATGAGAACGTCTGATTACAAAAGGTACCTGCTTTCCATAGCCGTATTTGCGCTTATCAGCGAGATCCCCTACGATTTTGCCATGAATCAGAAGCTGGTGGATCTCTCCACCCAGAACGCATTGGTTGGGATGGCGGTCAGCCTGTTGATGCTCTATTTTCTCAAAATGGCGAAGGAGAAACAGGGAGCTGTTTCAATCGCCCTGCAGGTGCTGATCGTGTTGTGCGCCGTACTTTGGGTGTCGCTGCTTCGGGCACAGTATGGATTCTGCATTGTGCTGCTTACTGCAGTGTTTTATCTCTTCTATACAAAACACGTGCTGAAAACAGTGCTGGGCATTGCCGTCAGCCTTCTTTACGTGACGGGGCCGCTGTCCTTTTATGGGATTTGGTGTTACAACGAGGAGCGGAAGGATAAGCTTCCGAAATATGTGTATTATGGGTTTTATCCGGCACATTTGCTTGTGCTGGGGTTGGTTACGAGATTATTTCTTTTATAAAAGTGGATTAGAAAAGGGACCGTTTGGTCCCTTTTGAATTTGGAACCCATTTGCGCTGGGGGAAACGCTTTGCGAGGGGGAACCGCCTTGCGAGGGGGGACCGCTCGGAGGCAAGGCCGCTCCTCCCCCTCGCGCTCCCCCTTCCGGCCGCTTTGCGGGCGCGACGTTTTTCCGAGTTGTATTACGGTTGGGCAGTGTTACATTGGAAAGAAAGCGGAATTATGCTAAGGTGTATCAACTGCGGCGCGTCCTCGACAACTGACCCACCGCCCACCACGCTGTTCCACGGCCACGCAGCATGTCAGTGAAAAGAAAGCGGAAATGTGAGAAGGACGCATCACTATGACGCGTCCTCCACAACTGCCCCACCGCCCACCACGCCGCTCCACTACCGCGCAGCATGTCAGTGAAAAGAAAGCAGAAATGGGAGAAGGACGCATCACGATGACGCGTCCTCCACAACTGACCCACCGCCCACCATACCGCTCCACAGCCACGCATCATGTCAGTGAAAAGAAAGCGGAAATGGGAGAAGGACGCATCACTATGACGCGTCCTCCAAAACTGACCCAACGCCCACCTCGCCGTTCCACAGCCACGCAGTATTTCACCGAAACACTATCAAAAATGATGCCAAGTGTCCCACCCGCGTGCCCAAGTAGGGGGTGTTTGAGGGGGAGCTTCGGGCTTTCGCAACTCTGAGATGCTCCCCCTCAAGGTTTTCATTTTTATCAAAAAGAAGTTTTTAGAAGAGCCCGGTAATCTTACCGTTCTCGTCTACATCAATCTTCTCCGCCGCCGGAACCTTAGGCAGACCAGGCATGGTCATAATCTCTCCAGTAAGAGCCACAATAAATCCTGCCCCCGCAGAAATCTTCAAATTACGAACCGTAACCTCAAAATCCGTCGGAGCCCCCAACTTAGTCTGATCATCCGTCAAGCTGTACTGTGTCTTAGCCACACAGATCGGGCAATTACCAAATCCAAGGTCCTCAAGCTGTTTAGCCTGCTTCTGAGCATTCGCAGTAAGAACAACCCTCTTACCACCATAAATCTTCTGAACGATCTGGTTCAGCTTATCCTCAATGCTTCCTTCCAGCTCATAGGAATAAGTAAACTCATTCGGCTCCTCAACAAGACGGATAACCTCTTCTGCAAGCTTGATTCCGCCTTCGCCGCCCTTTGCCCATACTTCGGAAAGTGCAACATTTACGCCAAGTTCCTTACATTTTGCTTCTACAAGGTCAAGCTCAGCCTTAGTATCGGTCGGGAACGCATTAATAGCAACAACACACGGCAGTTTATAAACATCCTTGATGTTATGCACATGCTTTAACAGGTTCGGAAGACCCTTCTCAAGAGCTTCCAGGTTCTCATTGTTAAGGTCAGCCTTAGCAACTCCGCCATTGTATTTCAGGGCACGTACGGTTGCTACGATAACAACTGCGTTTGGCTTCAGGCCTGCCATACGGCATTTGATATCCAGGAACTTCTCAGCGCCAAGGTCAGCACCAAATCCAGCCTCTGTGATGGCATAATCAGCAAGCTTCAACGCCATCTTAGTAGCAGTTACGGAGTTACATCCGTGAGCAATATTAGCGAATGGTCCACCATGAACGATAGCCGGAACATGTTCCAAGGTCTGAACCAGGTTCGGTTTCAGCGCATCCTTTAACAGAGCGGTCATAGCGCCTTCTGCGTGAAGGTCACCAGCGGTAACCGGTTTCTGCTCTGACGGTTTTCCGTAGGTGTATCCGATGATGATCCTGGAAAGTCTTGCCTTCAGGTCCTTGATGTCGCTTGCAAGGCAGAGAACTGCCATGATCTCGGATGCAACGGTGATATCATAGCCGTCTTCACGAGGCATACCATTTGTTCTTCCGCCAAGGCCGTCCACTACGTTACGGAGCTGACGGTCGTTCATGTCCACACATCTTCTCCATGTGATCTTACGCGGGTCGATATTCAGAGCGTTGCCCTGGAAGATGTGGTTGTCGATCATAGCTGCCAGAAGGTTGTTTGCTGCGCCGATGGCATGGAAGTCACCTGTGAAGTGAAGGTTGATATCCTCCATCGGAACAACCTGTGCATATCCGCCGCCTGCAGCACCGCCCTTAACGCCGAATACCGGTCCCAGGGACGGCTCACGGAGAGCAACCATAACGTTTTTGCCAAGCTTCTGCATACCGTCAGCAAGACCTACGGTTGTGGTGGTCTTTCCTTCTCCTGCCGGTGTTGGGTTGATAGCTGTAACAAGGATCAGTTTACCATTTTCCTTGTCAGAATCCTTTAACAGATTGTAATCAATTTTTGCTTTGTACTTGCCGTACTGCTCAAGGTATTTGTCATCAATCCCTGCTTTTTCTGCAATTTCAGTAATTGGCAGCATCTCGCATTCCTGTGCAATCTCAATGTCGCTTTTGAATCCCATTTTGAATTTCTCCTTTCTTTTAGAAGCCGATAAAAAAGGGCAGTATCTGATGAATTCAAATACTGCCCAGACGGTCGGCTGAAACATGCTTCTGCTTTCCCTGTGGTAAACTCCACTGTTCCGTCAGTAACTCAGAAGCTTTTTAATTGATGAATCCACTTTAGCACAGGAAAAATGCTTTGTCAAGTTTACGTCAAATTCAGTTGTGAAGAAAATTTGCGAAAAATTTTGTGAAAAGTCACGAAATTTAATGCTTGCCAAAGGATGAGATGCTATTATTCATAGAAATTTTATGAACGGAACCGTTGCTATCTGGGGCAACAATTGGTAGAATAGAGCACAAGCAAGACGAATTTCAGAGAGAAATGGTTATCATACAGAGAGGTAGATTAGGAAATGAATCGAGGAGAATTTCTTGAAATATTAAGAAACCAGTTGGCAGGGCAGATGCACGAGGGAAAAGCCGCAGCGCATGTGCGCTATTACGAAGATTATATACAATCCCAGGTGAGAAGCGGACGGAGCGAGGAAGAGGTTCTGGCGGAGTTAGGGGATCCCAGACTTATTGCCAAGACCCTGTTGGACACAGATGCAGATGCCGGACAGGGAAATTACGAGGAATACAGTACGTATACAGATAGCTCCTATGGAACAGGATACAACCAGCAGGATGCCGGAGTGAAACGAACTCATAAGTTGGATCTGAGCACCTGGTATGGAAAATTGATCGTGATCGCCATTGCGGTGGCAGTGGTGTTTCTTCTGATTACCATTATTGGTGCAGTTCTGCCGTTTTTCGTGGTGCTGGCAGTGATTCTGTTCATTATTTCCCAGCTCAAGAAAAGAGGCGGTTTCTAAGGGGAGAGTATAATGGTTTTCAGTTCTATGATATTTCTGTGGATATTTCTTCCGGCAGTTCTGATTACGTATTTTATCTGCCCACAGAGATTCCGCAACCTGTTGCTGGTTCTCTTCAGCCTGCTTTTTTATGCCTGGGGAGAACCCAAATACATTATTTTAATGCTGATTTCTGTCACGATCAATTACGTGAGCGGCATTCTGCTGGAAAAGTATCCTGAGGGAAAAAAGCTGGTGTTTATCACGTGTGTGGCAGCGAATCTTTTGCTGCTGGGATACTTTAAGTATTTTAATTTTGCAGCAGACACCTGGAACAAGATCCTTACAATGTTCCACAGTACCAGTACCTTTACACCGAAGGAGATCGCACTGCCAATCGGCATTTCTTTTTATACCTTTCAGGCATTGTCCTATGTGGCGGACGTATATCGGGGCGAGGTAAAAGCGCAGAAGAATTATCTTCATATGCTTCTTTATATCTCCTTTTTTCCACAGCTTATTGCAGGGCCCATCGTGAAATATCACGATGTGGAGCAGCAGATCAACTTCCGCAGTATTACTCTGGATAAATTCACCTGCGGCGTCCGGCGTTTTTGCTGCGGACTGGGGAAAAAGGTGCTTCTTGCCAATACATTTGCCCAGGTGGTGGACGATGTATACAGCCGGAATCTGGATGAGGTTTCCAGGAAGGTGCTGTGGTTTGCGGCGCTTTTGTATATGCTGCAGATTTATTTTGATTTTTCCGGCTATTCCGATATGGCGATAGGTCTGGGAAAAATGTTTGGATTTGATTTTCAGGAGAATTTCAACTACCCTTATACTGCCGTTTCAGTCAAAGATTTCTGGAGAAGGTGGCATATCTCCTTATCCTCATGGTTCCGGGATTATCTGTATATTCCCCTGGGAGGAAACCGCAAAGGCAGGGCAAAAACATACCGAAATTTGCTGACTGTGTTTTTTTTAACAGGTATGTGGCATGGGGCAGGATGGAGCTTCGTTTTATGGGGGCTGTATCATGGTGCATTTTTGATCCTGGAGCGTGCATTTTTAGGGAAAAGACTGGAACGAATGCCTGCTTTTATAGGGCGGATTTATTCTTTTATCGTGGTTTTCTGGGGCTGGATCCTTTTTCGGGCGGAGGATCTTTCAACCTTCTGCACATATGTAAAAAATATGTTTGTTTCCCACGCATCCGCAGTGGTTATGGCAGGTTATCTGGATAAAAAGATGATCGTCTGCGTGATCGCAGGGCTGTTTTTTTGCGGCTTCGGACAAATGCTGGCACAAAGGGTCAAGGAACATTTTCAGGCAAAGAAGCCCGCTGGCAGTGTTTCCATACCACAGATCGTGGGCTGTATGGCGCTTTTCTGGCTGTCTGTTATGGCGCTTGTAAATGACAGCTATAATCCCTTTATTTACTTTAGATTTTAACGAGGAATGGATGAAAAAGCAGAAATTATTTATTGTTGTATTTATGGCAAGTATTGTGCTTCCCAATATCATATTTGCTGTGTTTCATAAGCATTTGGATACTGCCAACAATGAGAACCGTGCTCTGGCGGAATTTCCTGGTCTTTCTACGGCTGGGCTGGAGGAATTTCCGGAAAAATTTGAGGCATTTTATAATGACCATGTACCGTTTAAAAACTATCTGATCCGGTTGAATTACCAGCTTGATACAAAGGTTTTTTTTACTACAAAAAAAGGTGATGTGACCATTGGAAAGGATAACTGGCTGTTTTATACCCCGGAGCGGGACGGGGAGGATGCCATGGCTGACTACAAAAAAACAAACCTGTATTCTGATGAGGAAAGCGGGGAGATTGCAGATAAGATTTCTGTTGCGGAGACATATATAAAGAGCCGGGGCGTGGAAAATTTTTATTACTATGTAGCGCCTAATAAGGAGACTGTCTATCCTCAGTATATGCCGTCAGAGTCCCGGGAGGATGGACCATCCAGAATGGAGAGCTTTGCGGATTACATGGGCAAAAATTCAGATGCGGATTTTTGTTACCTGTATGATGATTTAGTGGATTATTCCGAAGATTATCAGATATTTTACAAATATGATACGCATATGAATTATCTGGGGTCTTTTCTTGTGAGTCAGATTATGGCAAAGAATCTTATCGGGGAGAGCGTTTCACTGGATGATGTGACTGTGACCCAGGGCGAAATTTTTGTGGGAGATCTGGCAAGAATGGTGAACCAGGAGGACAGCATGAAAGATGATCATGATTTGATAATTGAGGGATACTATCCGGAAATCAAATGTGATATAATAAAAGATAACGTAGACAACGGGGAGGAGATTTTGAGAGAGTATGTTTCTGATTCCCCCAATTCCGGAACGCTTTTGGTGGTTGGAGATTCCTACAGGCTAAAATTAGAGCCATATCTGGCGAAGCTTTACAGCCATACCATATTTGTAAGGATTGACGATTTTACACCGGAGCTTTTGGAGGAATATGCACCGCAGGATGTAGCGGTGGTAACGGTAGAGAGAAACCAGAAATATATGGAAAATCTGGATCAGTATCTGGGACCGAAGTAGTGTTTTACGTAAAAAGGCGGGCGGGAAGTCCGGTCAAAGGAGGTAACTATGAGAAGAAAAAAGGCAATAGCAATTTTGGCAGCAGTTTTAATGGGTGTTGGAACAGCACCGGCGGGAGTTATGGCGGCAGATTCCTATAAGGAGGCTGAGAAAGCGTCTTTCCAGAAGTGCCTGGAGGATTTTGCAGCAAGCTATGGGGAAAGCATGGCGAACTATGACACTGCCATGGCAGGCAGCGGGGCGGATGTTACCGTAACCCTGGACGATGCGGGAAAAGCGATTCTCGGCATGTTTGCCCCAGTTGATGTTTCCTGGCTTCAGGATGCCAAGCTTTCTATGCGTGTAGGCATGGCAGACAATAAAATGTCTGAGCTTATGGATGTGTATGTGAATGATACAAAAATCTGCTCCCTGGAATATTATATTGACATGGAGACCATGGATGTATACATGAAAATCCCGGAGCTGGTAGACGGTTATATTAAGGTAAACGTAGAGGAGAGCGCCGAACTGGCTGAGGAGGCTGCGGAAGGTCTGGAGGAAGAGACCGAAGACGGAGTATCTGTTACGTTTTCAGTAGAACCGGGTAATTTAGCACAGATGACAGAGAGCATGGAGCTTGTCAACGGAATTCAGGAGCATTTGCCGGATGTAGAAACAGTCAAAACCCTTCTGGACAGATATGGAACAATCCTTTTGGACAATGTGACCGATGGAACAAGCAGCAACGAAACTCTCAGTGCAGGCGATGTTGACCAGGAGTGCACAGTTCTGGAGGGAATTGTTTCAGGAAAAGAAGCAATTCCTATGATAAAAGAGATCCTGAACACTGCAAAAGCAGATGAAGAGCTGAAAACCCTTATTGAAGACTGGACTGCGGAAATGGACAGCCAGGACTACAGCTATGACAAATTCCTGGAGGGCATTGAAAGTCTGGAAGCAGAGCTGGAGGCGGATACGGAAGAACCGGGTGAGGAAGGTTTTGTATCAAAGATCTGGCTGGATGCAGAGGACAATGTAGTGGGACGGCAGATATCTTTGAGAGATGAGACAGGAGCAGCAGAACCGTTGGTTACCTGGCTGTCTCCGAAACAGGACAGCACATGCGGCTTCAGTCTGGCAGTAAACGGCGGGGATAGCGTGATTACTGCGGAAGGCAGCGGAGAGCTGGCTGGAGATCTGTTAAGTGGAACTTATAGCGTATTAATTGATGATGTGGTTCTTAACATTGATGTAAAAGATTACGATACCGCTGCTATGGAAAAGGGAATTCTCAATGGAACTTACACCTTATCCATCGCTCCAGCTGCTCAAGAAGGAGAAGAGGAATCAGTGAATCCTTTTGCAGGGCTTGAGTTAGTTGCCGGATTTGCAGGAGACAAGGAAAACAGCAGCTTTACGCTTACCTTAAACAGTGCAGGTACAGCACTGGCTTCAATTAATGTGAGCGGCAGCGTGACAGATGCCGTACCGTATGCGGAGATTTCCGATACAGATAAGGTTTATGATACTGCAAATGATGCTGACGGTGAAGCTTTTGTCGCAGACATGAATCTGGATACCATTACAGAGAACCTCGTTGCAGCCGGAATGCCGGAGGATTTCATTGAAACTCTTATGAACGCAACTTCCGGAAGCGGCTATGTGGAAGATGAGTTAGAACTGGAGGAGGCACCTGCAGAGGATACCACTGCGGAGTCTGCTGAAACACAGGAATAACAGACATTGCTGATGGAAAAACTGTAATATAGAAAAGATGTTTTACCAGGCTCCGACATTGCGCCGGAGCCTGAATTTTATTCAGGAGGCTGGAAATGGAAGAGCAGACTATCAGGACGAGACAGGAACAGAAAATTGAGGATACCTGGAATATGCAGGAGCTTTACGAAAATGAGGAGTTATTCAGTGCAGATGCAGAAAAGCTGGAGAAAATGACAGAGGAATTTACTTCCTTACAGGGAAGTCTCAGTCAGGGAGCCGGACAGCTTTTGAAGGTACTGAAGCTTTATGAGGAGATGAATCTGGTTTTTGAACGTCTCTATGTTTATGCAAACCAGAAATATCACGAGGACACCACCAATGCAAAATACCAGCAGATGAGCGGCGAGACGCAGATCATGGCTACAATGCTTGGGCAGGCCTGTGCATGGCTGGAACCGGAGCTTCTGGCATTGCCGGAGGACAGGCTTGCAGGATATTTCGAAGTGTCCGGGACTGGATTCGATGATGGAACGGATGCTGAGAAAAAAGAGCTGGGAGGATACAAGCGCTTTGTGGAGCAGATTACCAGGAGGCGCGCCCATGTCCTGGATGCGCAGACGGAAGCATTGCTTTCCAAGGTAAACGAGCTTGGGAAGGCGCCTTCCAATGTATTTTCCATGTTTAATAATGCGGACATCACATTTCCGGATATTGAGGATGGGGAGGGCAATAAGCGACCGCTCACCCAGGGAACCTATATTTCCTGTCTGGAAAGCCGGGACAGAACGCTCCGTAAAAATGCGTTTGAGACGCTGTATTCCGTGTACGAACAGTTTCAGAATACTCTGGCTGCCACCTATTATGCAAATGCAAAGCAAGCTGATTTCTTTGCAAAGGAGCGTCATTATGCAAATGCCATGGAGGAATCACTGGATGGCAGCTGCATTCCGGTGTCGGTTTATAAAAATCTGGTGAAAGCAGTTAACGAAGCATTGCCGCTGATGCACAGATACGTGCGGCTGCGCAAAAAGCTGCTGGGGCTTTCGGAGCTTCATATGTATGATGTGTATGTGCCTATGGTGGAAAGACCGGAGAAGAAATACTCCTTTGAGGAAGCAAAGGAAATCGTAAAGAGGGGTCTGGCTCCTTTGGGAGAGGATTATCTGGATTTGCTTCAGCAAGGATTTGATAACCGGTGGATCGATGTGTATGAAAACAAAGGAAAGCGTACCGGAGCGTATTCCTGGGGTGCATACGGCACGCATCCTTATGTGCTTTTGAACTATCATGGTTCTTTGAATGATGTATTTACTCTTGCACATGAGATGGGACATGCCCTGCATTCCTGGTATTCGGACCATGCGCAGTCCTATCTGGATGCAGGCTACCAGATCTTTGTGGCAGAGGTTGCGTCCACCTGTAATGAGGCGTTGCTGATTCATGATCTGATGAACAGAACTGAGGATGAGGCAGAAAAACGGTATCTGATCAATTATTTCCTGGATCAATTCAAAGGGACCATGTTTCGTCAGACTATGTTTGCGGAGTTCGAGATGCTTACTCATAGCGTAGTGGAAAAGGGCGGCATGCTGACGGCAGAGCATATCAATGGAGTTTATGGCAACCTGAATAAAAAATATTTTGGCGAGGATATGGTATCAGATGCGAAAATTGCTTTTGAATGGGAGAGGATTCCGCATTTTTATACGCCATTTTATGTGTACCAGTATGCGACTGGATTTGCCGCAGCTATTGCCATCAGCAGCAGGATTTTAAGCGGTGAGCCTGGAATTGTGGAGAAATACAAGCAGTTTTTAAGCGGAGGATGTGCAAAAGATCCGATAGATCTTCTGAAGATCTGCGGAGTGGACATGTCATCCCCGGAGCCGGTGAAAGAGGCGCTTGCTGTATTTGAAGAGTATCTGGGAGAAATGGAGAAAGAAACGGAATAATAAAATTGAGGCACCCTCTGGCGAAGAGTGCGGGCATTCAGGGGCAGCATATGGAAAAACTTACTTGTAGTATTCCTCATTTGAATTTGTTAATATAATTTTGTAAAATAAATGTAATAATTAAGAAACAATTCAAGGAGGAATCAGCATGAAGAAACGATTTGTTATGATCGCAGCTACCTTAACGCTTCTGGCAGGAACAATGCCTGTGACAGCTTACGCATCTGATAGTAGGGTGTTGAAACAGGGCAATGGATATGTGGTGCTGGGCGGACAGGGTATTGATAGCTTAAAACAGACGTTGGAGGAAATAGGGGTATATCTGGATGATATCGTCTGTCCGGAGATTCCGGAGCAGCCAGCGATCCCAGAGCAGCCGGAGATGCCAGACCAACCGGAGACTCCAGAGCAGCCAGAGACACCAGAGCAGCCGGAAACCCCGGAGCAGCCAGAAACGCCAGATCAGCCAGAAACGCCAGAGCAGCCGGGGACACCAGAACAGCCTGAAACGCCAGGACAACCGGAAAGCCCGGAACAGCCGGAGGCTCCAGGACAGCCTGAAGTTCCTGCGCCGGAAGTACCGGAGAATCCGGGTGTTCAGGAGCCGGATAACGGGGCAGAGGAGGATGAAGTGCATCCCTATGTAACGGAGATATTAAATCTGGTAAACCAGGAGCGTGCAAAGGCGGGGCTTTCCCAACTTACTCTGGATATGGATATTACAGCCGCAGCAGACGTGAGAGCCAGGGAAATCAAGCAGAGCTTTTCCCATACAAGACCGAACGGGAGCAGCTTCAGCACCGCACTGACGGAGCAGGGAGTCTCTTACAGAGGAAGCGGGGAAAACATTGCATGGGGCCAGAAATCTCCGGAGCAGGTCATGGACGGATGGATGAACAGCGACGGTCATCGTGCCAATATCCTGAATAAAAACTTCAAAAATATGGGAGTAGGATATTATCAGGATGAAAAAGGTGTAAATTACTGGGTGCAGTTATTTACATACTAAATAAACAGACTCATAATAGAGGCTGAAAAATCAGGAAAAGCCCTGATTTTTCAGCCTATTTTGATGTCAAAAAAGAAAAGTAAAAACTATCTGCTGGTACTTATAAAAGCCTATTGTAGTATGACGGCAGGAGTGAGGTAAGTAACAGTATCATTTTCGCAACAAGTTACGAAAATATACTTTTCAGATAAGAGCTTGCGGGTATATAATGTTAATCTGAAGTGGTTTATCGTGTCGAATGGAGATGAAGAACAATAATTACAGAAGTGAAGGTGAGTGATAAATGGATTATTCAAAGTTTATTCAACCGGACATAATATCCAATGAACCATTTATATTTGTAAGTTATGCCAGACAAGATATGCAATTGGTTCAAAGTGTCATTCAAATATTAAGAAATAACCATTTCAGATTTTGGTATGACCTGGGACTGAAATCGGGTACAGAATGGGCAGAAGAATTAGGAAATAAAATTGACCAGTGTGACCAGTTTATGGTCCTAATATCATCTAATTCTGTAAGGTCTAAATATGTACGTAAAGAAATCGGGATGGCAACTGACAAAGATAAAAATATGCTGGTTCTATATCTGGAAGAAACCAATCTTACCAGTGGGCTTCATCTATTACTGGGGGATATACAGGCAATTCACAGATCATATTTCATCAATGAAAATGATTTTGTACATGCAATATGTGAAGCAGCCTCAAATAACACTTTGTATCAAAACATAAATGTATTTGATGATTCCAGCGAAATTTTGGGGGGAGAGGCAAAAAAGGAGTTATTAAAAAACTATGAGCTCTTGCTGCAAACCGGTGCAGGCGGAATAGATCAGGTGTTTTTAGCTAAGCATAAAAGAACAGGGGCTTTAGTTACTGTTAAATGCGGCTTGATTGATGCTTCTTACCGAGGAGTTTTCACGAAGGATTGCTTCGATGCGGAAAGAAAAATATTATCCGAAATAATGAGAAATATGTGCCCATACATTCCGGCAATTATAGATTGGTTTGAGGACGATAATCAAGTCTTTATAGTAGAAACGATGATTGATGGGTTATCAGTTGTATCGAAAACGTTCTATACAGAGGAAGAAGTCGTTGCAATTGCCAAAAAGGTGCTGAAAATTCTTCAATATCTGCATAATAACAATATAATTCATAGAGATATAAAGCCAAAAAATCTAATTCAGGATGAATATGGAGAAATTCATCTGATAGGTTTCAATACAGCTATGGTGATGGAAGATGAGGCGCATGAAACAGAGACTTTACTAGGAACAGTGGGATTTGCTCCGCCAGAACAGTTTGATAAAAATATGCGAACCAATTTTTCATCAGATATTTATGCTTTGGGCCGAACCATGGAGTATCTGCTATGTCCAGAATGTTTTGATATAAATAGCAGAATTCCCATTAGATATTACAGAAAAGATATTTCGGTTGAGTTAGAAGCGATTTTGGAGAAGATGACGGCATCTTCACAGGACAATAGATATCAGAATGCAGTAGAAGTGCTGCAAAAACTGGAGAGATATAAAAATATTGATATATTAAGAAAAACTTTGCTTCTTATTGTGTCGCGGAAAAGAGTAAAAAAATTTAATGCCTTAAATAAGAAAAACAGGGAGAAACGCAAAAAAACTTTGTGTCAAATTGCGGTTGATCAGGGCTATATTTGGAAAGAGTTTTTATGAAACAGTTATACTTTCGAATGTAAGGGGATTAGCTGAAGCATTGATTGAAATTAATGGATATGCAACGAAATACGGATCAGAGGCGTTTGCCTCTGGCCTTTTTAGAAACTCTCACTCCGTGGGTGGTTGTATTTAGAAAAAGGATATATTATAATAAAAACATATTTTGACCGTGTTTGTCGAATAATGTCGAAAACGTGGAAAAAGATGTCTGTTCATAGACATAAACCGCGGATGCAGACGATGAAAATGTAAGGGGGTAGCCCATGAAAAAAACGGTAACCATATGTTTTACAAATAACAAAGGGGGAAGCGGAAAATCTACCACATGCTCCAATGTAGGCGCTGCAATGGCGCAGGCGGGAAAAAAGGTTTTGATGATTGACGGAGATATGCAGCTAAATCTTTCTCTGTCATTCTTTTCCGAGGAGCAGGTTCTGGAGATGGCATCCAGCGAAAAAAATCTCTACTATGCCATTGGTAAGCAGAAGGATTTAACTGATTTTATTGTTCCCACAGATTATGAGAATCTGGATCTGATACCGTCTTCCACGCTGATGAGTTCCATCGAGTATGAGCTTTTTACAAAGTGGCAGCGAGAGTTTATTTTAAAGAAATGCCTTCAGAAGATTAAGGAATCCGGCGTTTATGATTATATTCTTATCGATGCACCGCCTACTCTGGGCGGCTGGGTGATGAATATCCTCTGCGCTTCCGATAGAGTTTTGGTTCCCGTGGAGGCAAGCCCCTGGGGAATGTTTGGTCTGGCGAATATGTTTGATTTTCTCAATGAGGTAAAGGAAATTGCGCCGGATCTGGAGGTTCTGGGAATTGTGATCACCAAAGCAGATACAAGAAAAAGTTATTTTAAACAGACGTTGGAAACCCTCAATGAGATGGAGGACATCTATCTGTTTGAATCCTACATCCGTGTGGACAGCTCCATAGAATGGGCACAGGACAGCAGCGCCCCGGTGGTTGAATTTAAAAAAAGCAGCCGAAGCGCAAAAGAATACAAAGCACTTGCAGAGGAGGTAATGAACCGTGTCAGTAGGTAAATCAAGCATCAAACGCGCAGCAAGCGCAGGAACCCGCAAAACAGCAGGAACAGCAAAGACCGTAAGATCAACAGCTTCCGCAAAGGACATAAAA
Source organism: Ruminococcus sp. 5_1_39BFAA (assembly GCF_964240875.1). Classification (NCBI taxonomy): domain Bacteria; kingdom Bacillati; phylum Bacillota; class Clostridia; order Eubacteriales; family Oscillospiraceae; genus Ruminococcus; species Ruminococcus sp. 5_1_39BFAA. Next base: position 106,860 of record NZ_CAXSVO010000010.1, read on the forward strand.
CAATCTGTATTAACACCCATGAATGCTGATGAAATCCAGGCAAAATTCCTTTCCGGGAAAAATGTTCCGGAACAGCCAAACCGTCCGATCCGTCTGACAGAGGATATGCCGGATTATCTGCTGTAAGCCGGAACATGAACTTTAACGCTGCTTTCCATGTGCTCCAGAAACAGTGCGGAGCATAAGGGGAGCAGCATTACCCAGGAAGCCTTCAGCCCGAAAGTCTGGCTGGATATAAAAGCAAAAGCAACACCGAGATGGTAAGACAGCAGGACTTTTCCGAAAAATTTTCCCTTCCGGAGAGCTTCAGGGTTCTTGGTACAAAGATATTCCGTAAAAGCAGTAGTGCACTGTCGGAGATTATTGGTGGAAAAAATACTGGAGCTGGTAAAGCCTTCGGCTCCGCTGAAGGAGCACCACTGAATAGATGTGGCAATAAATAAAGGGTATAATGCGACAAATGGATTCAGATCAGCCGGGAGAAAGCCTACCAGAACTAAGGCAATTGCATCTACGATGATACTAAATACTTTCAGATTCAAGTGCTTTATTTTATGAGGAAGAATCACAGTGCTTGCAAGACCAGCTATATACAGGAGCAGGGCGATCAAACGCACCCACCAGTTTGAATCCTGTCTGCCTACAGCATCCATGGCAAGAGAGATCATATTGGATGTCTCCGCGGAACCAAACAGATCCGAACGGTTCAAAATCGCATATCCACCCATAAATCCACCGATCAGAGCCATATTCAAATGTAACCATCTTTCTATCTTATCTTTCATTTCTTTTTCTACCTGCCTGATTTTAATCTGGAAGAATTATAATACTTGCAAAAGATATTGTAAAGTTCATATTTTATCCCTTTAATATAAAAAAGCATATGTGACAAATGGACTGGATGAAATGGAACTGTACTCCGGGCGTAAGGATAAAATCCCCTATATTCTTGAATTTCCTCAGACATTTGGATATAATGAGCCTAACAGGATTTATCAGAGAATTGTTGAATGATAAATTTAAGGTTAACCTGATCACACCGCCGCGCAGATTTGGAAAGACCTTGGCTATGAGCATGTTGGCTGAGTTTTTTGACATTCGGAAAGACAGCAGCAGTGTTTTTGAAGGACTGGAAATTGTTCGCAATCATGAACTATGCTCTCGTTGGATGAATCAGTATCCGGTTCTCTTTTTATCCTTAAAGAGTGTCGAGGGACTGGACTTTGAAGGTGCTTACGGGATGCTCCAAAGAGCTGTTTCAGATCTTTGCATCAGTTATTCCTATCTGTTGGAAGACGAGTCCCTGGACGAAGCTGACAGGGATACGTTTGGGAAATTAAAAACGTGTCAGGGAAATCCGTCCGAGGTAAAGAGCAGCCTTTACATTTTAATGCGAATGCTGCAGAAGCATTATGGGAAAAAAATCATCCTCCTGATTGATGAATATGACGTACCTCTTGCGAAAGCTAATGAGGGCGGATATTATGAGAAAATGCTGGATGTGATGCGCAGCCTGATGGGGATATGTTTAAAGACAAACGAGTTCCTTGAGTTTGCTGTAATCACAGGCTGTCTGAAGATCGAAAAAGAGAGTATTTTTACTGGTACGAATAATTTTGTGTCGAATACCATTTCCAGTGAGCGGTACAGTAAATATTTTGGTTTTACGGAGGAAGAAGTACAAAAGCTTCTGGCGGATACCGGATTTTCCGGGCATAAGGAAGAAATCTCCAGGTGGTATGATGGGTACCGTTTTGGTTCTGTGGGAATATATTGCCCATGGGATGTATTGAACCACGTAGCTGCGCTGCAGATATCGCCGGACGTGAAGCCGGGAAACTACTGGAGAAATACAAGCCATAACGGAATCATCCGCAGTTTTATTGACCGGACTGATCTATTTGTCAAGGACAAGTTTGAAATACTCTTAGCTGGCGGATGTATCCAGGAGACAATTTGTGAGGAGCTGACTTATGATATTCTCCATTCTTCAGAAGAGAATTTTTGGAGTGTGCTTTACCTGACTGGGTATCTGACCCAGGCTGACCTGAATAGGGAAGAGGGAAAGACGAATTTGAAAATTCCAAATGAAGAAATCAGGGCAATTTTCGCGGATACTGTGGCAGTATGGTTTACCGATACCATGAAAAGATCTGACCGCCAGGAATTGTTCCGCGCATTGTGGGACGGGGAGGAAGGAAAAGCATCTGAACTGCTGTGGAATCCAATCGCGAGCATGGGCTTGGAAGACCGGATATTGTTATCAAAGACAGAAAGAAACGCAGGGCGATGATCATTGAGACCAAACATTCCGAAAGCGAAGAGGGAATGGAAAAAGACTGTGCGCGTGCGGTTGGACAGATTGATATAAACCAGTACGCACGGCAGTTTCTGAAGGGGTATAAGACTGTACTCTGCTATGGCGCAGCATTTTTTGAAAAAGAGTGTATGATAAAAAGGGGTGAATCTGAGTTATAGCAGAAAATAACAGGATTGGAGAGAGAAAGTATGAGTACAGGGGTTCAAATTATCAACACAGTTTTACCAGTAGTGCTGATGCTGGCAATCGGTATGCTTTGCAGACAGCGGAAGCTGTTGACAAGAGAGGGAATCGGCGCATTGAAAAGCGTTGTGGTGAATATAACGCTTCCGGCGGTTATGCTCAATGCTTTTGCCACAATGAATTATTCGGGAAAAAATGTGATCCTGACACTGATGATGTTCGGAATCTGTCTGTTTGGATGGATCCTGGGAAATGGATTCAGGAAAATATTCCGCATAGAATCACGTTTTATACCATTTTTAACCACGGGATTTGAAGCAGGGATGCTTGGATATTCCCTGTTCATTTTGCTGTATGGTCAGGAGCGGATCGGAACGTTTGCAAGTATTGATCTGGGACAGGTATTATTTGTGTTCACGTTATATAAGATCCTGCTGGGAATGAATGGGCAGGAGAAAGTAACTGCAAAGGAGCTTCTTTCGGAGATGCTGCATTCTCCCACTATGATCGCGATTCTTGCAGGCGTACTCCTCGGAGCGACGGGAATCTACCGGGCGCTTCAGCCGTCCGGTATCAGCACTGTGATAGACGCCTGTACAGATTTTGTCAGTGCGCCCACCAGCGCAATCATTCTTCTGACCATTGGATATGATCTTGAGCTGAAAGAGATTTCGTGGTCTGCCGTATGGAAGGCTGCGGCTTTCCGTATGGTCATCATGGCAGTTTTGCGGGTTCTTGCGGGTCTTGCTGTCCGCACCTTTGGCATGGGCAGCAGTCTGGATCATGCGTTAAATGTGATGTTTATCCTTCCGCCGCCATATGTACTGCCCGTGTTTGCGGATGAAGAGCAGCAGCGTGCGTATATTTCATCGTCTATATCTGTGCTCACTGTGCTCACGATTATCGGCTTCATACTTCTGGCAGTTTGGGGTATATGAGAACCATGAAAGGTCAGAAGAGAAAGCTGCGGCGAAAATCAGGCAGGAGGAACACTGCCGATCAGGGATAAAAATATGGAGGATGTTCTATGTATCAATTTACAGTTACTACATTTGATTTTACGAAAAAGAATTTTGCGGAGTGGAAGCTGCCGTATCCTTATTACTATGTTTATATTTTGGAAAATGGAAAAGAAGCATATATAGGACAGACAAAAGATCAGGTTATAAGGATGAAAGCGCACGATGGGAAAAAGAAACAGTATAGCTTTCAAAGAGCACATATCATAACCAGCAAGTATGCAGAAGAAACTCCGGCGAAACACTTTGAAAATTTGCTGATCATGCTGATGAAGGCTGACGGCAGATTTGAGATCGTGAATCCTCTGGATGGGGAACAACAGAATTATTACAGAAAAAATGATTTTGAGGAGGCATTTGACAGGCTTTGGCCCTTGCTGGCAGAAAAACAGCTTGTAAAAGAGAGACAGTATCAAATGGTACTTAATAAGAGCAGTTATAAGTACGCACCGCCTAAAATGCTGACGGCAAAGCAAAAGCAGGCGTTGGATGGGATTGTCAATGAGCTGGTTTTTGCAGAGGAATCTCTGGCAAAGAAGAAAGCGTATTTCTATAAACGTCCGATCATAATAGAGGGAGATGCCGGAACGGGAAAAACGGTGCTTGCCACTTCGCTTTTTTATTATCTTAAAACGGATGAAAGGTTTAAGAATAAAAAAATAGGTATGGTTTATGCGTGCCCGTCCATGCGCTCTCTGATCAGCAGCGTGTTCAAAGAGGTTAAAGAGCTGAAGTGCAAGTATGTGATCAAACCTACAGACGTGACAAGAGAACATTATGATATTCTTATTTGCGATGAGGCGCAAAAGCTTAGGAAAAATATAAATCAGGGGAAATACGAAGGAAACTTCAAACTGGGAAGCCGAAGGCTGGGACTGGATGATTCGGCGGATGAGCTTGATTGGGTTTTGCACAATTCTACATTTCAGGTCTTGTTTTTTGATGAAAAGCAGGCGGCAGGCCCGGCGGATATTCCGGATATAAAAAACAGACTTCTGGAGGGAGGCATCCGTCCAGTAAAGCTGGAAGAGCAAATGAGGATTCTGGCAGGGGAAGAATATGTACCGTATATTTACGATGTGCTGTTTCAGAAAGCAAAGAGCAGGAAGACATTTGAGCACTATGAGTTCAGGCTTTTCCGCTCTTTCCGGGAAATGTTTGAGCTTATAAGAAAAAAGGAGAGGGAAACCGGGCTGTGCAGGCTTGGAAGCGGCTATGCTTGGGAATGGAACGAAAAAGACAGTGAAGAGGATATCGTCATTGACGGGGTAAGAATAAAATGGAACGGTCAAACCGGAGGATGGCTGAACAATCTTGAGGCAAGGGAGGAGATGGGAAGCATTTATACCCTTCAGGGATTGGATCTGAATTATGCCGGAATCGTTATAGGAAGGGATTTGTACTTTGACGAGAATGACGGACTTATTAAAGTGAATGAAGAATGCTTTTATGATAAAAAGGTTAAAAAGAATGTCCCAAGAGAAAAACTGAAGGAGTATATTTTAAATACATATGCTGTTTTGTTGTCGCGCGGAATCCGGGGAACCTATGTGTATGTCTGCGATGAGAATCTCAGGACGTATTTGGAACAATTTATACCAAATGAACTGTAAGGGAGCTTTTGTCAGGCTCCCATTTTTGTTTGCAGAAATAGTGTAATTTGGTATTTGCGTTTGGAATGAGAAATGACACAAACAAAGAAAAAAATAATATTTGCATTCTAGAGATGAGAAATGTATGATTATCCGCCGAAAATTGAAGCTACATTTAAAAGTGCGATTCAGTCGAGGATGTGGGACTCAGAAATGCAAGATTAGGATTCAGACAGATTGAAGAAACACATCTGATGGAAAATATTATTTATAATGAGCTGCGAAGCAGGGGATACTCTGTAGATGTGGGAGTTGTAGAAAAGCGTGGAATAAATGAAGAGGGTAAAGAGTACAAAAATCAGTTGGAAATTGACTTTGTAGCAAACCTCGGTAGTAAACGATATTATATTCAATCAGCGTTCAGTATGCCGACAGAAGAGAAACGTATCCGGGAAAAAGCTTCTCTTGTCCATGTAAATGATTCATTCAAGAAGATTATTGTTGTTAAGGACGTAATGAAAAGTATCAATAATTAAATGAGGGGTTGGTTGGAGACGGGATTGAGACGATTTAAGTATGTTGAAATGTGCTGTAAATACGGGGAAAATCAGTTGTTTGAGATTGACATGAAATGAAACAGAGTGTGTCCGGTGGTGTCAAATGGTGTTGGATTGTTTGGGAATATTTCACTTTTATTCAGGGTAGGAGTTTGTTATAATGGGAGTATCAGGAGAATATCAGAATAGAGTGCGGCAGGGTTAGAAGGCTTGGGAAATCGTCCGCAAATAAATAAAAAGAAAGTCGCATTGGAGGAGCTGCAGAAATACCGTGGCAGATTGCCGGAAAATTTTGATTATAAGAAAGGTGATGCTTATGCCGGAAAGGATACATAATATTATTTATCAGTTTTCACAACAGCTTAAAGCTATATTAGGAGATCATTTATCCAAGGTTATTGTATATGGCTCTTATGCAAGGGGAGATTATCAGGCAAACTCGGATGTTGATGTAATGATATTGGTAGATTTGGCAGAAGAGGAGATAAAGAAGATAGAAAACGAAATCTATGATCTGGCATTTGAGATAGAAATGAACCGTGGAATTGATATTTCTCCGGTTATTAAAAATGAGCAGCAGTATGAATATTGGGTGGATGCGCTGCCCTTTTATCGCAATGTGCGGGAAGAAGGTGTTGTGATTGGCGGATAACAAATCTGGTGATTTGAGTATTTATAGAATGCAGAACGCATTGGAAACCTTGGACACGGCAAAATTGTGTCTTGATAATAAAAAATATAAGGATACAATAAACCGTTGTTATTATGCTGCTTTTTATGGAATAAAAGCTGTGCTGGCATTGGAAGAGAAAGATTTCAAACGCCATAAAGATGCAGTTGCTTATTTTAACCAGAACTATGTTGCTGCAGGAATTTTCAAAAGAGAAACCGGAAAGCTTCTGGGGCGCTTGAAATGAAGCCATGGAACAATATGAAGCTGCGGAAATGATTGTTACTGATGTGCGGAATTATTTATATGAAAAGGGAATTGGGATTCAAATATGAAGATGGGAGCTTTTGTCAGGCTCCCATTATTGTTTGCAGAAGTAGCGTATTCGAGATCCTTGCATAATTTTAAATATTCTGCGTTTCCCGACGCTTGCGGAACGTGCGCGGAGAAACACCGTATTTCTTCTTAAAAATCTTGTTAAAGTAGGATATGGAAGAAATGCCCACTGCGTAGCAGATTGATAAGATAGTATCGTCTGTGTACTGTAATCGGTAAGCAGCCTGCTGCAGGCGGATATCGTTGAGATAGTCTGTCATTGTACAACCCATATAGTGTTGAAATGCCCGGCACATATAGGAGCGGCTGAAATGGAACGGTTCCAAAATCTGATCAAGGCCGGCCTGAAGGTAATCATTCATGTGAAAGCGATTGAGCAGTTCTCTGAACCAAATTGGGTAGTAGTCAAAGTCATTCTTGACTTCTTCCGTGATCAGACAATTCAAAAGAGAGACACAAAGAGTCCGTATGTTCGACTGCCTGAATGATGAATTGGTATCAAGGGACAGGGCAATATTTGACAGGATTTCTTCATATCTTTTTATCTGTTCAAAAGGCAGGGAGAGGACTTTGGATAACTGATTGTTCATGTAGGCCCGTTTAAAATCCTCCCCGATAAAATCACATACCGATTCAAAAAAATCTGTGCGGATAATAATATCGCGGTGGCGGCAGAAGGTATCTGATGTCCGATAAAAGCAATGGAGATCTTTAAGATTCAGAAAAACAATATCTCCGGGATATAAAATTCGCTCATTACCGTTTACAGTGTGACGGATAGAACCGTCCATAATATAAAAAATTTCATAGAAAAGATGATAATGAGGCAGTACATCATCATCTTTTGTGATGATAGAATGAAGAGGATTCTTAGGTGTGGTTACCCAGTCATTTAAAATAACAGGCTTCATAGCATGCCCTCCGTTGTTTCATACAGCAGTCCGGAATGTCTGTTTACAATTTTACCATAATGGTCAATAGAGAGCAAGTTTTTGACAACGGGTATATAGAAAAATTCATGGAAAAAGAGTAAGCTGTATTCAAATTTAAATATTAAGGAGGGACTTGAATGAAAAAGGGTATTTTGAAAAAGGCGTTGTCACTTACAATGGCGTTTGCGATGCTGACCGGGGGAGCTGCGCAGACCGTTTTTGCCGGGGAAGCAGACAAACAGACAATTGTTTACTGGGCACAGTGGTCAGAAAACGAGACACAGGCAGAGGTACTTAAGGATGCGATTGCCCGATTCGAAGAAGCGAATCCGGAATATACCGTTGAAGTAAACTGGGCCGGAAGAACAGTACGTGACATTATGCGTACAAGTATTGAAGCGGGAACCGTTATTGATGTAATTGAATCTTCGGATATTCCCGCACAGCTTGGCGAAGAATTCTGCCAGAATATTACGGAATATGTAAAAGGAACAAAACTGGAATCGGATATCACAGAAGGTATGATTGCATTTTCAAGGCTGTTCACCAGTGATAAAGAATCCTGGTATTTTATTCCTGCACAGCCGTTTGTAGGGACAGTATTCTATAATAAAGCAATTTTTGCAGAGGCAGGAATCGAAGCGCTGCCAGAAAATTGGACAGAATTTATGGACTGCTGCCAGAAAATTGTGGATGCAGGCTATGCGCCGATGACTATTGATGATGCTTATCTTTCACTGCTTTACACAGAATATCTGGGAGAAATGCTGGGAACAGATGGTGTAACGGAGCTTATGAACGAAACAAGTACGGATCTGTGGAGTGATCCGGCAGTAGCACAGATGGCAAAGGCTTATGAGGATATGGCAGCAAAAGGGTACTTTACAGAAGGAACAGGGTCTTTTGTATTCCCATCTGCACAGAATACAGAATTTGCCCTGGGCACAACAGCGATGTACATTAACGGTTCCTGGCTTCCAAATGAGGTCGCTGAAATTACAGGCGATGATTTTCAGTGGGGCGCAATGTTCTTCCCGTCGCCGGATGGTGCAAAGGATCCGTACACAACTTATATGACAGGATGCCAGTTCTATGCAGTTCCGACTACATCTGCAAATCCGGAGGGCGCAGTAAAGCTTATTGAAGAGTTTACCTCAGAGGAGACACAGAAAGATCTTCTGGAAAAATGTCAGTGCATCCCGGTTATCGGCGGGCTTACACTTCCTGATAATCTGGCTGACTGCGGAACCCTGATGGAGGAAGCAACAAATGCAGTTCCCTGGAATTATTGTCTGACAACAAATTCGGAGATACAGGGAATCGTAAATGCGTCCTTCGCAAAACTGATTGCAGGAGATATTACTGGAGAAGACTTTGTGGAAGAAGTGCAGAGTCAGTTAAAGTAAACGTGAGATTTATTGGAGGAGAGGGGTTAACAGCCCCTTTTCCTTATTCTGGAGATGGACAAAATGAAAAAACGTAACAGAATTTTTATAGCTGTGAATCTTGGACCTTCTGTGATCTGCTTCCTGCTGATTTTTGCATATCCGCTTTTGAGAACTATTTTAATGAGTTTTTATCAAATTCCTGCAATCAGCAGCCCGATGTCGAAATGGGAGTTTGTTGGCCTGGATAATTATTATGCAATGTTTCACAACAGTCTCTTTTTGACTTCGCTGAAAAATATATTTAAGATCTGGCTGGTCGGCGGCATTCTGACTCTTGGAATCGCTTTGTTTTATGCGGTGATCTTAAGCTCTGGCGTGAAAGGAAAAAAGTTCTGGCGTTCCGCTATTTATCTGCCGAATACAGTGAATGCGGTGGCACTGTCTACTATGTGGACACAATACGTATTTCAGACTAAGTTCGGTTTGCTGAAAACACTGTTTACGACGTTGGGGTTGGAGGGTCTGGCAAAGATTAACTGGACAAGTCCGAAATATCTGTTCTGGGGAATGCTTTTTTCTTATGTGCTGGGTTCCACGGGATATTTTATGTTGATATTTCTTGCCGGAATCGAAAGGATTCCGGGAGACATTTATGAAAGTGCAACGATTGACGGGGCAAATGGATGGACTATTTTCTGGAGGCTGACCCTGCCCTTGATCCGGGATGTCATGCGAACGGCGATGACGCTTTGGACCATTGGGGCGGTGAATTTCTTTACATGGGCAAAAATGTTTTCTGCCCAGATTTCCGCTACCACGGTGACGCCCGTTTATTATCTGTATAATAAAATATTCGGCACTGCCGGCGGAGCGGGAATGGGAAATGGTATGACCGATGCCGGAGGAGGCGCCGCCATTGGCGTAACGATTGCGCTGATCGTGCTGGTCGTATATTTTGTTATGAATAAACTGCTGACGAGGGAGGTGTATGAATATTGAAAAAGAAACATCATCCTATGACTCTGCGAAGAGCTCTAAGATTGCTGCGGTATGTGCCGCTGATCTTGTGGGTGGCTTTTTTCGGAGCTGCTCTGGGTTGGATTCTGTTTGCCTCATTCAGCACTACGAAGGAAATTTTTACAAATAATCTGTTGGGAAGCGGATTTCACTTTGAGAATTATACGGAAGCATGGAAATACAATAATGTTCCTCACTATTTTATGAACAGTATCTTAGTGACCGGACTTTGTTGTGCTTTGATCCTGCTGATCGCAAGTCCGGCTGCCTATATTCTTGCAAAGAAAACATTTCTGGGTGACCGGCTGGTTATGAATTTTACAGTGAGTGCAATGAGCATCCCACAGGTCATGCTGATCATACCGATCTACATCTGGTTTATTAAAGCAAATCTGGTCGGACATTTTATTACGCTGATCATTTTATATACGACTTTGAATATCCCCTACACCGTGTTTTTTATGACTTCATTTTTTACAACTATACCGGGTGCATTAACCGAAGCGGCCATGATCGACGGGTGTACAGAAGGAAAAGCAATGTGGATGATCATCATGCCAATGGCGACGCCGGGGCTGATCACCGTGACGATATTTAATTTTATGAGTATCTGGAATGAGTATTTTATCGCATTGATTTTTGCAAACGGAAATGATAAGATCCGCACACTTTCTATGGGGCTTCAAAACATGATTACATCTATGACGTTTACAGGAAACTGGGCTGGTCTGTTTGCATCGATCATGATCGTCTTTCTGCCAACATTTGTTTTGTATCTGTTTTTATCAGACAGGATTGTAGCAGGTATCACAGGAGGCGGTGTCAAGGGATAAAAGATGCAGGCGGATACCAGAAATGAAAGATCATGATTTGGGAGGGAAGATATGCGGAGATTATTTTCAGAGTCCTCTTGCTGGATATGGCTGAATGGTATGCCGGAAATAAACTGTTATGCGGAATTTCGCGAAAGCTTTCCTGCAGTATCCGGCGAACAGATCCGTCTCCTGATCAGTGCAGAAGGACAGTATGCCGTATTTTTTAATGGAGAATATATTCCATCCACGCAGTATCCGGATTATCCGTTTTATAAGGCAGTACAGTGTGTGGAGCTTAAAGCCGCAGATCCGAAAAAAAGGAATGAGCTGGTGATCCAGGTACTTTACTGTGGTGATGATTCTTATGTGGCAAGGAAGGAAGAGCCGGGGCTCCGGTTTGAAGTACGGCAGGGAGAGAAGCTCCTGTGCGCAAGCGGCAAAAGGACGCAGACCAGATTAATGGGCGGTTATCAGAGCGGAAAAGTGAAAAATATAACCCCTCAGCTTGGCGCGGGTGTTGTTTATAAAAGTCCACGGGAGTATCCGTGGGAGTGTGCGGTAGAAGTAGAAAAAGAGTGCCAAATGGTGCAGAAGCCTATCCGGGAACTGGAGTGGGGAGGCAGACATAAGATCAGGCTCGTCACCCAGGGGATATTCACGGTTCATGCAAGCGGTCTGCACCAGTATGCAGGACTGGCTTTCAGAGAAGTGCATTCTATGATAAAATCTTCTGTACAGTCAGGTACCGGGGATAAAATCTGTTTCCCTTCAGAGAGCGGCGTTCATTTCTCCGCAGATGAGGGCGATGGCATTTATCTGATTTTCGATCTGGGTGAGGAGACGGCGGGATATCTGGATATGGAACTGGTATGCCCAAAGGCAGTACGTGCAGATATCAGTTATGGAGAACATTTGGAGGATCTGCGTGTCCGGACAGATGTAGGCGGAAGACATTTTACCTTCCAGTGGGAGGTGCCAAAAGAACGCCGCAGATTTATTCACTATTTTCATAGAGTGGGGGCACGTTATCTTCAACTGTTTATTTATGGAAAAGAAGCAGTGGTATATTATGCCGGTATTGTGCCTGTGAATTATCCTTTTTCAGGAGAAGGGGAATTTCAATGCGCAGATCATCTGCACAACCAGATTTTTAAAACTGCAAAGCATACACTTCGGTGCTGTGTTCATGAGCATTATGAGGACTGCCCGTGGAGAGAACAGGCGTTATATGCATTTGATTCAAGAAATCAGATGCTGTTTGGTTACTATGCATTTGGAGAACTGGAGCAGCCGAAGGCAAATTTAAGACTTCTGGCATTGTCACAGAGAGAAGACGGCCTTCTGGAGCTGTGCGCACCTGCAAGAGCTTCGGTCAATATTCCATCGTTTTCGCTGATGTTTATTATTGCGCTGGAGGAATACTGCAGATACAGTGGGGATGTTGCATTTGGAAAAGAGATCCTTCCGGTAGCGGAAAGGATTCTTGAAGTGTTTCACGGACATGTGCGGGGCGGGCTGGTCTGGAATTTCCCGGAGCCCGGTTATTGGAATTTTTATGAATGGCGTCCGCTTCTGGATGCTGTACCGATTGAACGGCAAGATACTTTGCTACCTTCTGCAGAAGCGCCGTTGCAGCTTCTTTATATACTGGCGCTGCAGAGAATCTGTAAAATTTATGGGTATCTTGGTATGAAGTCGGATAAGGCGGAACAGGAAATAAGGATTCTGGAAAATGGAATAGAGCAGTTCTGGAATCAGAAAGAGGAAGTGTATGCTTCCTTTATCAGAGAGGGAAAACAACTGCAGGGGGCAGAATTTGTCCAGGCTCTGGCTCTTTATGCCGGAATCGTGCCGGTCAGCAGGCAAAAGGCTTTAAGGGAAAAGCTCCATAAAGGGGAATTGGTGCGTGCCAGCATGGCAACAAGCATTTTTGTATATGAAGCATTGCTTCAGGAACCGGAAAAATATGGGGTTTCCGTATTTGAAGAGATTGCTGCCCGGTGGGGACGGATGCTCTATAATGGGGCAACGGCATTCTGGGAAACCGATAATGGTGCAGCGGATTTTGAGCGTGCAGGAAGTCTCTGCCACGCGTGGAGCTGCGTTCCGATTTATCTGTATGGCGCTTATGTACTGGGAGTCCGTCCTGCAGAACCGGGAGTATGGAAAAAAACAGACGCTGTCCTGGGAGGAATCAGCAGCGCAGAAGGAAAGCTGTGTTCTCCGGGAGGCATCATAGAGGTACATAGAAATTGAGAGTGGCGTAAAATGGCAGGAGAAAGAAGGGATCGAGATGAAATTTCAGGCACAATGGATTAAGTCTGCCGGAGATCTGGGAAGTGTCTGTCCGGTATTCCGAAGGGATTTTCCTCTTCGAAAGCCGGTCAGAAATGCGGAAATGTATCTTACAGCTTTGGGAACATATGAAGTGAGGCTGAATGGGGATCGGATAAGCAATTATGTGCTGGCGCCGGGCTGGACAGCATATGAGAAAAGACTGCAGTATCAGCATTACGATATTACTCCTTTTATATGTGAGGAAAATTCGGTGACAGTCACTGTCGGCAGAGGATGGCTTCGTTCTCCTATGGGCTGGGGAAACGTGGAGGGCAGAGCTGCTCGCCCCTGCGGGATATGGGGTGAAATCCAGTTGCTGTATGAGGATGGGACAAAAGAAATAATTCCCACGGATGCTTCCTGGTTTTATACGGAAAGCAGAACACGTTTCAGTGAGATTTATGACGGGGAGAGTTATGATGCGTCGTTTGAGGTAAAGAACTGGGTGCCTGTGCAGCCTTTTTCGTGGCCGGATGAGATCCTCATTCCCCAGGAGGGAGAAGAAATCCGTGAAATGGAACGGATCTCTGCCAAATCTGTGATCATAACTCCGAAAGGGGAAACGGTCGTGGATTTTGGACAGGAGGTGACCGGATATGTGGAATTTACGGTCGAGGCGAAGGGGCAGGAACATATCCGCATTTTACACGGGGAAGTATTAGATAAAGAGGGGAACTTCTACAATGAAAATTACCGGGATGCAAAGGCTGAGATTCATTATATCTGCAGAAGGGGTATCCAGACCTGGCATCCCTCTTTGACATTCTTTGGTTTTCGGTATATAAAAGCAGAAGGCTTTCCGGGTACCTTAAAGCCGGAGCAGTTTACCGCGATAGCGGTGTATTCGAATATTCGAAAAACAGGTTCTCTTTGTAGTTCGTCCGCAAAGCTGAACCAATTGTTTTCCAATATTTTCTGGGGACAGAAGGGGAATTTCCTGGATATACCCACAGACTGTCCGCAGCGAGACGAACGGTTGGGATGGACAGGAGACGCGCAGGTGTTTGCAAAGGCTGCTTCCTATAATTTTGATGTGGAGCGTTTTTTCAGAAAGTGGATGCGTGATCTGGCGGCTGACCAGGCGGAAAATGGAGCTGTTGGGTGCACGGTTCCTAATTATCTGAAGCCTATACCTCCCAGCGCAGCCTGGGGAGATGCGGCTGTCATCTGTCCATGGCAGATATATCTCACCTACGGAAATAAAAAGGTACTGGAGGAACAGTTTTCCAGCATGAAGGGCTGGGTGGATTATATAACAGCCACAACCACAACACCGTATCTGTGGACCGGAGGCGAGCATTTCGGCGACTGGCTGGCTCTTGATGCCGCACCGGGAGAATGTAAAGGCGCCAGCCGTGACGACTTTATTGCGTCTGCTTTTTATGCCAATTCTGCCGCTTTGGTGTGTAAGGCGGGGAAGGTGATCGGGGCGGATGTCCGAATGTATGAGGAGCTGCATGAAAAGATTGTAACGGCATTCCGACAGTCGTATCCGGTATATACTACGCAGACAGAGCATGTACTGGCTGTTCAGTTCGGTCTTTCCTCCAATCCCCGGGAAATGGCGGATGAGCTGGCAGAGATGATCCGGCGGGACGGCGGGCAGATCAGAACAGGTTTTGTGGGGACGCCGTATATCCTGCATGTGCTGAGTGATTACGGGCATAGTGATATTGCCTATGATCTTCTTATGAGAGAAGAGTATCCTTCGTGGCTGTATTCTGTAAATAAAGGGGCGACGACTATCTGGGAGCACTGGGACGGTATCATGGAGGACGGAAGCTTCTGGGATAAGGTTATGAATTCTTATAACCATTATGCATATGGTGCTGTGGCAGACTGGATATATGAGAAGGCGGCAGGAATACAGACCGTTGAGGAACAGCCGGGCTTTGCCAGGGTAAGGATTGCTCCGGTTCCGGACAAAAGACTGGAATGGCTGTCAGCCTCCATAGAGACCAGGCATGGTTACATCTGTTCCAAATGGATCAATATAGGAAATCAGGTACGGTATGAAATTGAAACAGCAGTTCCGGCTGAGCTTGTGATCAATGAGAAAAAAGAACTGGTCGGCCCGGGACGTTATACTTTATGGGGCTGAGTACCTGTTAGAAGAAGACAGGATCCTTTTGCTGCGGTATATTTAACGGAGGAAAGCATTTTGGGAAAAGGTTTTAACAAGGATTTTCTGTGGGGCGCTGCATCTGCAGCCCATCAGATAGAAGGGGCGTATCTGGAAGATGGAAAGGAAATGGGTATCTGGGATTCCTTTGCGCAGAAGCCGGGTTATATTGCCCATGGCGAAAATGGAAATATAGCATGTGATCATTATCACCGCTATAAAGAAGACGTTGCAATAATGAAAGAGCTTGGCTTAAAAAGCTATCGTTTCTCTGTAAGCTGGCCAAGGGTAATACCGAAGGGGTATGGAACCGTGAATGAAAAAGGGCTTCAATTCTATGTGGATCTGGTTGACGAGCTGCTGGATGCAGGAATTGAACCTATGGTTACTTTATTTCACTGGAATCTTCCAACGGCTGCTTATGAGCTGGGTGGATGGGAGAATCCCGAAATTGTGAAATGGTTTGAACAGTATGCGGATGTGGTTTCAAAGGCTTTAAGGGGAAAAGTGAAATACTGGATCACGTTTAATGAACCGCAGCTTTTCATTGGCGCAGGGCTGACATCGGGTGCTTATGCGCCGTTTGAGCGGAAAAGTACGGAATCTCTGATGAAGATCTCGAAAAATTTTTTTCTGGCGCATGGAAAAGCAGTAAGAAAAATACGAAAAAATTGTGATAATGCAAAAATCGGAATGGCGCCCACAGGTGAGGTCGTGATCCCTGAAAAGGCAGAATCAGAATGTATTGAAAAAGCAAGAAAGAAAACCTTTTCTATGACGAAAGAAGGTTTTACATCAAGCATTGCCTGGTGGTCTGATCCTGTCTTTACAGGTGTGTTTCCGCAGGAAGCGAAGACATATTTTTCAGAAATTCTTCCGGAGTTTACGGAAGAAGAGAGGCGTATTATCACGGAACCGCTGGATTTCTATGGCTTTAATATTTATCAGGGCGGTGGAGAACCGGATATTCCGGGCGGGTATGATCGTTATTCTTACCAGGGAAGCCCGAAAACAGCTATGGAATGGAATGTGACACCGGAGGTTATGTATTGGTGCTGTAAATTTCTATATGAAAGATATGGGAAGCCGGTGATGATTACGGAAAATGGTATGGCGAATTATGATTGGATAGCTTTAGATGGGAAAGTACATGATCCGAACAGAATAGATTTTATTCATCGTTATATACTGAGCCTAAAAGAGGCAGTAAAAGAGGGCATCCCCGTACTGGGATATCAGTATTGGTCTATTCTGGATAACTATGAATGGATAAATGGATATGATAAACGTTTTGGATTAGTTTACGTTGATTATTGGACACAGAAACGCACGGTAAAAGATTCGGCATACTGGTATAAAGAAGTGATTGCTTCCAATGGAGAAATTCTCTGAGGGGTTGGACTTCGCAAGCACCAGAAAACAGAGGATGCCAGATTTCTTTCCTGGTGTTATGTAAAGGAATGCTGGTCTGGTGCGAGGCACCGTCCACGTATGAGTTCAGCGATGAAGGCCAGGCGGCGTTTGTCAGGGAATGGACGGAAATTGTAAATCAGAATTAAACGGCTTGATGGACGAAGAACGTAATTTTGAGGTTAATCCTGACAGGATTCGTGAAGTGAACGAGTATGTAGTTAAATAAAAGAGAAACACCCGGTAGGGGAGCTACCGGGTGTTTCGAGGGGAGTATAAATAATTAAATAAGGGGTTATGTAAAAAAAATTTTTGAAGGGTAAATTCTTTTTACAAATTGATTATAATATAAACTGGAAAAAAAATCAATATCATTTTGCTGAATATTCCTCTGTCTTTTGGGAAGAATGTATAAAGCAACGAAATAAATTGCATTAGGAGGAATACTCAAATGGCAAAAAATTATGAATCTGAAAGCAAAAATTACAAAAACACCACAAATGCTACAAACAGCAGAAATGCAAAGGATGAAATGAATTCCCAGAACTGCCATCGTAACAGCAATTCTGAGAACGCAAAGAACAGCAGCAAGAACAAGACAACCAGCTCTTATGAATCTGAGGGAAACACCTCTTCCAGATACTAATCGTTCAGAGCATAACACAGTTCTTTTGTTTCGGCGCAGGATGAGATGTCCTGCGCCAATTTCAGTTTTATTACATATAATAGTAATAAAAAAGGAGTTTGTCATGTTTCCTGTGGAGACGATTTCAGCAAAAATGCTGGACTACTATGTGGACCGCGCAGATGCTGTTTTGATAGATTTACGAGACCGGGAGGAATATAAAGTAAGTCACGTCAAAGGGGCAAGGAATTTTCCCTACGAGGAGTTTGAGGAAATGCAGTCCTATGATTTTCCCAGGGGAAAAATTCTGGTCCTGTACTGCGACAGAGGCGGCGCAAGCCTGATGGCAGCCCGGCTTTTGGCGCGAAAAGGGTATGAAACCAGGTCTGTGATCGGAGGTTTCGAAGCTTATCGCGGAAGAAATCTTGTATTTTCCCGCTAAGCGTGATAATGTAAGGAGAGAGAAAATCTGAAAATATAAAAGGAGAAAATCTTTATGAAATACATGTTTGCATCAGACATCCACGGTTCTGCATATTACTGCAAAAAGATGCTTGAAACATTTGAAAAAGAGGGAGCAGAGCGCCTGGTACTTCTGGGCGACCTGCTCTATCATGGACCGCGAAATGATCTGCCGAAGGAGTATGCGCCAAAGGAGGTCATTGCCATGCTGAATGCCATGAAGGACAAAATTTATGCGGTGCGCGGAAATTGTGAAGCTGAGGTGGATCAAATGGTGCTGGATTTTCCTGTGATGGCGGATTACTGCATTTTGGCGATTGATGGGAAAACATTCTATGCCACTCATGGTCATGTATACAACCAGAATAATCTACCGCCTTTGATGCCAGGTGATATTCTGATTCACGGACATACCCATGTGCTGAAGGCTGAGCGGATGGAAGGCTATATCCTGCTGAATCCCGGTTCGGTTTCCATTCCGAAGGAGGGCAATCCCCCGACCTATGGCGTGCTGGAAAACGGTATTTTTACGATTCGGGATTTTGAAGGAAACTCTGTGAAAAGCCTGGAGCTTTGATACATATTATAATGAGAGGAATTTTACGCCATGGAAAAATGGGAACTGATCGCACCCTGTCATTTCGGACTGGAGGCGGTGCTGAAACGGGAAGTACTGGATTTAGGCTATGAGATCAGCAAGGTGGAAGACGGAAAGGTGACCTTTTTCGCGGATGCACAGGGAATTGCGGATGCGAATATGTTTCTTCGGACAACAGAGAGGATTCTTTTAAAGGTTGCGGAGGTAAAGGCTGAGACCTTTGATGAGCTTTTTGAGAAAACGAAAGCGCTGCCCTGGGAAAATTTTATTCCGCAGGACGGAAAATTCTGGGTTGCAAAAGCCAACTCCGTGAAAAGCAAGCTGTTCAGCCCATCGGATATCCAGTCCATTATGAAAAAGGCAATTGTGGAACGGCTAAAAAGTGTTTATAATATCTCCTGGTTCCCTGAGGATGGGGCCAGCTTTCCCATCCGTGTGGCATTTATGAAGGATGTGGCGACTATTGGAATTGATACCTCCGGTGTGTCTCTGCACAAGCGCGGCTACCGCCAGATGACGGTGAAGGCGCCCATTACGGAAACCCTCGCATCGGCTCTGATCATGCTTACGCCGTGGAACAGGGACAGGATTCTGGTAGACCCCTTTTGTGGAAGCGGTACCTTCCCCATAGAAGCAGCGCTGATGGCTGCGAATATTGCGCCTGGTATGAAAAGAAGCTTTCTGGCAGAGGACTGGAAGCATCTGGTGCCGAGAAAATGCTGGTACGATGCCTTGGAGGAAGCGCAGGATCGGATAAACCTGAATGTGGAGACAGATATCCAGGGCTATGATATAGATCCGGAGGCATTAAAAGCAGCGCGTTCAAATGCAAAGATGGCGGGAGTGGACAAGCTGATCCATTTCCAGCAGCGTCCGGTAAAGGAGTTGCGGCATCCCAAACCCTACGGCTTTGTTATCGCAAATCCTCCTTACGGGGAGCGCCTGGAAGAAAAGGCTGCCCTGCCGGGGCTTTACCGGGAAATCGGGGAAAGCTTTTCCAGGCTGGACAAGTGGTCCATGTACCTGATCACATCCTATGAAAAAGCAGAGAACGACATTGGCAGAAAAGCGGACAAAAACCGCAAGATCTATAACGGTATGCTGAAAACATATTTTTACCAGTTCCTGGGACCAAAGCCTCCCAGAAAAAAGGATAATGAATAAAGGAAGAATACAGAGATGAAGAAAATTATTTTTGCTACGGGAAATGCCGGAAAAATGAAGGAAATCCGGGAAATTCTTTCGGATCTGGACGCGGAGGTCCTTTCCATGAAGGAAGCAGGTGTCCAGGCGGATATTGTGGAGGATGGGAAAACCTTTGAGGAAAATGCGGTGATTAAAGCTACCACAATCTGTAAGCTGACAGGAGAGATCGTGCTTGCAGATGATTCCGGTCTTGAGATCGATTATCTGAACAAGGAACCGGGAGTTTATTCGGCACGCTATATGGGAGAGGATACGGACTACCATATTAAGAACGGAAATTTGATTGAGCGATTGAATGGCGTGCCGGACGAACAGCGCACTGCCAGATTTGTCTGTGCCATTGCTGCTGCTTTTCCGGACGGGACCGTTAAGACTGTACGCGGCACAATGGAAGGCAGAATTGGCTATGAGGAAAAAGGGGAAAACGGATTCGGATATGACCCTATCTTTTTCCTGCCGGAGTACGGCTGTACTTCAGCAGAGCTTTCAATGGAAGAAAAAAATAAGATCAGCCACAGAGGAAAAGCGCTGCAGGCTATAAAGGATGAACTAAAATGAAGGTTTTGATAGTCAGTGATACTCATGGAAAAGATGAAAAACTGGAAGAGGCTGTAATGCGGGAAACGCCCTTTGATTATTTGATTCATTGCGGGGATGTGGAGGGAAGAGAGTTTTTTATAGAAGCTCTTGCAGAATGTCCCTGTACCATTGTGTCGGGAAATAATGACTTTTTTTCGGATCTGCAGAGGGAAGCGGAGATTGAGCTTGAGGGGCACAGGATTCTGGTGACTCATGGGCACTATTATGGGGTTTCTATGGATATTTACGGCCTGGTGGATGAGGCAAAATCCAGGAATGTTCAGATTGTTATGTTTGGGCATACCCATAAGCCTATGGCAGAAATCCGGGACGGTGTTTTGGTAATTAACCCGGGAAGCCTTTCCTATCCGCGGCAGGAGGGAAGAAAACCCAGCTATGCTGTGATGGAGATTGAGGAGGGAAAGGAACCGGAGGTGGAGCTTCGTTTTTTGTCCAGGTGAAGAGAGCTTCTGTCGGGACTGGTTAGAAAGTTCTTAACTGCCCAGCCGTGGCACCCGGGGCAGGGAATACGGCTGGGCAATTGCGAAACAGAATAAAATGCGTAAAAATCCCCCGAAAAAAATAAAAAAAGTGTTGACATTTGAAAAACCGTATAATATAATATGTCTTGCGTCAAGCGACGAGCATTAAAATTTCATATAAGTATGTAAATACTTCAGCGGGGTGTGGCTCAGTTTGGCTAGAGCGCCTGGTTTGGGACCAGGAGGCCGCAAGTTCGAATCTTGTCACCCCGACTGCTGTAAACATTATTACCGTTTCAGCGAAATGCGGGTGTAGTTCAATGGTAGAACACTAGCCTTCCAAGCTAGATACGTGGGTTCGATTCCCATCACCCGCTTCTCTGTTGAAGAGAATGTGTCAGTAGCTCAGCTGGATAGAGCAACGGCCTTCTAAGCCGTGGGTCGGGGGTTCGAATCCCTTCTGACACGCTGTGGTGGATATAGCGCAGTTGGTTAGCGCGCCAGATTGTGGCTCTGGAGGCCCAGGGTTCGAATCCCTGTATCCACCCTTTGCCTTTGGGCTATCGCCAAGCGGTAAGGCACAGCACTTTGACTGCTGCATTCGCTGGTTCGAATCCAGCTAGCCCAGTCTGATATGGGGTATTAGCTCAGTCGGTAGAGCACTTGACTTTTAATCAAGTTGTCCGGGGTTCGAATCCCCGATGCCTCATTGGATAAGAATCGGAAAGTCTGTAAGGACTTTCCATTTTTTATCTGCTATAAAAAATGCGGATATGGCGGAATTGGCAGACGCGCCAGATTTAGGTTCTGGTGTCCATGACGTGCAGGTTCAAGTCCTGTTATCCGCAGTCTGAGAACAATTCAGGAGAATGCGAGAGTGTTCGAAAACCATTGATTTTACAGGGGTTTCGGCGTTTCCGCATTCTTTTTCGATTCGAGGGTTTTCAGGTTTTTTGCCCCCAATTTGCCCCCAGAATGCCCCCCAAAAAAAAACTATAGTATCTTCACGTTTTCAAGCTGTGTATTGTCCTTCTTTTCCAGGGCCTTTGTAATATGTAGATAAATTTCCCGAGTGACCTTACTGTTTTCGTGCCCAAGCCTTCTTGAAATTGTGTCAATGCTTACTCCATTCTCTAAAAGCAAGGATGCGTGTGTATGCCTAAGAGCATGAGTTGTAATTGACTTTCCAAGAACCTTTAAAGATAAGTTCCGAAGATACTTGTTAAAGGCATAAAACTGAATGTAATTGCCGTTCCTAGAGTGAAAAAAGAGGTTTGTTCTTACTCCATTCAAAACTTCCTGCTTTTTCATATAAAGGCTGATCTGAGAACAAATACTACGAAGTTCCGGCTGCATATACACATCCCGGATAGAGCAAAGAGATTTAGGAGTAGTAAGGACCTGATTCACCGAATCCAATGTTTGGGATATATGGATCACCCCAGATTTAAAATCGACGTCTGCTTTGTGCAAGGCAGCGGCTTCACCAAAACGCAGGCCAGAAAGGGTCATGAACTGCGTAAGGAATTTCCATACCGGCTGTTCCATTTGAGAAAGCAGTATATTAAGCTCGTTCTGCTCCAGGTACTTATCCTGAATCTTTTCTTTGTGAGGGCGATCTTTGAAATTATCCAGTTTGTCCAGAAATCGAATGTCCTCAATTAAGTCATTCTTGTACCCCCAACGAATCAATGCCCGGAAACGTGTCAGGTATTCATTCAGGGTGCCTGGACTCTTACCGGATTCCAGCAATTTTTTGTTGATATAATTGACGGTCATCCTGCTGACAATAGTTTCCTTGCCAAACAACTGCAGCATGGTATTGCAGGTATGGTAATTACGGGTGTAAGTGGCTTCTTTTACAGAGAGTTTTTGATTAGCTCTGTATTCTTCTACAAGCTCTCCAAAAGTTATTTCTCGTACTGGAGTAATTTCCTGTGATGCCGCGATACGTTCGTTAAGCAGCCTCTGAGCCATTTTTCGGCTTTGGGCGGTGTTTTTTTCGAGAGTTACAGAAACTTTTTTTATCTGGCCTGTCAGGTAATCTTCGTAGCGCTCTGAGAATTTGTATTTCCCGTTTCGTTCTTCTATCCACATGTTATCATCCTCCTTTATTTTATATTTAGTATTTAGCTATTTTGGGCATAGTTAAAAAACATATAAAAATAGCACCCAACCGTATGTTCCGGTTGACCGGGTGCTTCAGAAGATGATACAATAATTTTGCACACGAAAGTATCTCTTCGGATTGCTTTTAAAGAATCCATTAGTCGTTCCATATAGGGAACGTGGATTGAAATGGATTGCTTTGCAGAGGGCGGTATTGGCGTACTGCCCTCGAGTTTTATTTGGATCCGTTCGGTGTTGGCGCACCGGGCGGTTTTTCTTGACAAAAACAAATGTTCAGTGTATTATATTTATAGAGAAGAATGCCGCCAGAGATCGCGAGGGTGTAATCACCAGCATGCTAGACATGTGGTAGTCGTGCTGGGGGTTCTTTTTTTAATTTGACAAATCTTTATCATTGGCATATAATATAGGTGAACCACTGAAAGTGCGAATGCGCCGTAGGTGGTGTTTCCTATTTCGGATAAATAACAAGGCCATATTTAGTGGAACTTGCTTTTGTATTTAAAATCTGACCTTCGTTAAAGGTTGCCAAAACGCTTCCAACAAATTCATTGTCAATCAATTTTCCGACACGGTTAGGTAAATTTTCATGTCTGTATCTTGTCTTATAATATAAGTGGACGAAAAATGAGATAAAGTCGCATATCTGTATAAAATATGATTCTTTTGAATCCTTCTCCATAATATCCTCCAGAAGATACTTAATGGGTTTATTGATATAACCACCGAATTGCGACTGAATCGGATTATACGCCCTTATTGCTCTTGCTGTTTTCCTCATCGGGCTAATTCGTCCCTTGTCAGTAATGATAATAAAATTCCAATCGCCCTTGCTATCATTTTCTATTCTCTGGATATTGTATGTAAGCGCATTTTCTAATACGGAATAATCCGGTGTTTTGATTTTGGTCTTATCAATAATGACGTTTATGACAGATATGTCCATAGAAGAAATAGCAAGAGTGTATTTTTTTAATATCTCAATTTTCTGATCCGGCGTCCATTTGTAGGAGCGGTATGGATTCTTATCTGTCAAAAATTGCTTGGTATGCATTTCTTCACTTACATGAAATCCATACTCTGACTTTAACTGTTTCCGAAAGTTTTTAATTAAGTCATAGTTAGACTGCCAGGATTCAGTAGGCATGCTCACACTGGTCAAAATAAAGGTATTACTGGAGCTGGTATTCTGCCCATCATCACCAGTTTCATCGCAATATACAATTCGCGTGTTCAATTTAATCACCTTCTTTCGTATTTGTGAAACCGTTCGGTGTTGGCGCACCGGGCGGGTTTGGTTTATAATGCAATTCTGTTGTTTCGTAATCTTTGACTAATGCGATACTGCTCTGCGTCTGGAACGTCTATGAATTCTACCGTTTTATCAAAGTTTTTCTTTACGATATCTTTAATTTCATCCAATGTAACATTGAAAAATTCTCTTCTTTGATTTACCATATTGAGCTTTTTATTCTCAAACGCTTTATGCAACGCAGATTCAAGGGCTGGTGCATTATCAGAGAAAATCATTGCATGTACATCAAAATTAAATGGAACAGAGGCGTCACCAAGCTCATCAACACGTTCCTGTGGATCAAGACGGCGGGTCATGCCGATTTTGTAGATATTTTCACCAAAGGCGCCTATATTGGAAATAATATAGACATATCCTGCTTTCGCATTAGCTTGTCTATAATCAATATTTGCAAGAGCCTTATCAATGTCAGAGAGTTGATTTTCCAGTTCTGCTTTCTTAGCAAGCAAATCCTGATTCTGCGGATCTGCTAAAAGCTGATTTTGGATTTTGGCATAAGCTGTTTGATAATGAGTTTGCTCTTTTTCAATTTTCTTTTTTTGTTCTTCCAACTCACGCTGAGCTCTGGCCTGTTCTCTCTGTTCAGCACGCGCAGATTTTAATTCTTCTTTTTCCTCTTGTTTCTTTTGCTGATATTCAAAAGCAAGCCGTAATTCTTTCACTTTCGCATCTAAATACTTTTGTGTAATAGCAATATTCATTGTATTTCCAAGCTTTGTAATAGCTTCAGAGGATTTATATATTCGATTGAGAGAGGCATCAAAGTTTGTATATTTAACTTTGGAAATTAGTTCATCACATTCACTATTGAATGCACGAAGCAATAATTTCTGAGTGTCAGATACCATTTTTTTGCCCTTGGAAGCACTTCCATTAACCTGCCAATTAGTATTACCAGTGACAGCTTGTTTATTTTTTATAAGTTCTTTTTGTTCAGCACGTATTTTTGAAAGAGCTTCTTTATAGTCTAATGCAGAAGCAAAATCATATTGCGGTTTATATAAGCCAAATTCTTGTACCAATATTTCATCATCAAAAGAAATAAGAGATTTTTTTCTTTCGCTTATTTTTGCATCCAATTTGTTTATTTCATTTTCCTTGTCCGAAATAATGCAATCTTTTTCAGCTGTAAGTTTTGAAATAGAATCACGAATTGCATTTTCATCATTTTGTAATTTAGAAACAAGATTTTGTAACTCATGCGCATCCTGCATTTCTGGTGTAAGAAGGGCTTTTAAGTCTTTTGATTCAGTTTCTAGCTCATTTATGCGCGCCCAGATAGCCTTATCATCTTTGGATTTTAAAACAAGCAATACAATGCCGATTAACAATGGGATGCCATATAAAAACCAAAAGGCAAACAGAACACAAATTAGCCACGTTTGTAGGTACCATTTCTTTTTCATTTGAAACTCCTCCTAAGTATTATGATATCTGTATTATACAGTATAAAACTGCAATAATCATTACTGCATAATACGGTAGTATCATCCTGTTATTTTCATAACTGCTAACGTGGGCATGAAATAAACAATGTAGTTATCGATTTTGGCAACGATTTCGACAGCCATGTTCATAAGTCTGGACAATGCCCATCAGACCCACTTTCAAATTATAGCAATACAGCCGCGCCCGGTATTCCTGATTGAGGTTCATGGTGTCTGACTGGTCAAGAATATTCCCGGAAGAAGTATAGTGGTGTCCGAGTTCTTCGGCAAGGACACAGGATTTTTCGATAGCAGTCCCTATGCTTTTCCTGATAGCTATTTTGTTTCCAATAATAAGCCCATCGTGCTGTTTTAATGGTTTCTCTTTTACTGTAAGCTGGTGGGAATCGGCTTCATTCAGTAATGCTTCATAAGTCATTTGTAAACACCTCCCACATAAATAGTACCAAATTTATAGTCCAATAATATGAAACGTCAGAAATTTTCATCGGACATCATGTCGATATCGGATTGAATTTCTTCATCGGATTCGGCTATGTCGGTGCGTTTGTGGGCGGCCATCAAAGCAGATTCATATGTTGGCATTCCTCTCAAAGAACAGGTTGAATCTTTGCGGGCGGTAGCAGCTATGCTCCGGATGAATGATGCGAGTAAGCTGTTGATGCTTGAGGGATTTTATCGGTAGTATTATTTTAAAGTGATATCGTAATTTTAAAATAATATTTTGAACATTGATAATTGAATATTGATGGTTGGTGGAGTATAATTCTTGTATCGATTTTGATAGGATATGAAAAACATGAAGAGAAAAAGTAGAAAGAATTGTATTTACTCCAGAGGTATATCATACTATAATTTTGATTTCAATAAAGAGTTTACCATCTATAAATATCTATGCGGAGAAAAGCTTACAAAAAGGCAATGGAAATATTTAAACGAAGATAACTCTTTTGATTTTTATAGAGATTGGGAGCACTATGTTCGCCAGAAATACCAAAATTACAATACCGATAAATTAAATGAGTTTTGCCGATATATTGAGCATATAAAGCGAACGGAAGAACCGCAAATAGATTATTGGAAAGTGGCTTTTTCAGCGATTGTCAGCTACATCATTATCGATGGGGTGAAGGAAATATCAGATGAAATATCGGTTTTAAATAACTTGGTAGAAAATGTGCTGTCTGGAATTATAGTTTTATTTACCTCAATCATTTTATATGTAATCGCTTTTGGAAGCATGATATTATTACTATTAGCATTTATCGAAAAAATTTTTTCTGGCAATTTAGAGAGATATTTTTTGGAGGATTATAACAATATTTTACAAAAATTGCTTATGGAAAAAAATATGTAATGTTAACCCAACCATCAATATTCGGTGGTTGGTTTTTTATTGCAGAAAATTGGGAGGTGTGCAGTATGGCAGAATACCAAGCGATTTATAAATGTCGATTATGCGGCGAGGAATACAGTGGTGGACGAACCGGAGCAGCAATAGCCATTTCTGAGACAACCAAAATCGCCGTTGATGGAGTGGGTATCCACGGAACACGCCTGCATGGTACGCACAATTGTGATGATGGTTCTTGTGGGCTGGCAGATTTTCTGGGTTTCAGGAAAGTGGAATGAGGTGAGTGGTATGACAAGTGAACAATTCAACGAAGCAGAAAAAATTATGAACGAGATTCGGGAAACAGAGTCCTTTCTGAAAGTATTTGAGGAAGGGCATAGAGTTTCGATAGTTGCGTATAAAAGGGCAACGACCTGTGGGAGCGAAAGGAGAATTGTTTCATGCAATAGCAGATAGCATGAGAGGGAGGATAAAGGTGCTTAATGCAATGCTTGAAAAAATCTAAACACAGTATATATTTCAAATAATCTCGAGTGCCCCGAGCACCAAGAAAGGAATTGGTGTGTGGGCGATATTGAGAAGAATCGCGGGATAATCCAAAAACTTCATAAAGCAGATTTACACCAGTATAAATATTGCTCCATGCTCTTCGATATGGTTCTGGCGGTTAAGGACGATGATTTGGAACTGGCAAAGTCTGAATGTCAGCACGTTAAGAACTTGGCAGCAATAGGTACCCGGAAGGATTTGAGATTCCAGGATTTGTATTGGCGGGCGGTACTATTCTTAGCCCCATATTTTTTCGAGGATTTTCTCTTATACATGGAGAAAGACAGACCCGCGGAAAAACGCTTTTACCTGCCGAGGCGTAAAGTTTTAAAGGTAATCGTGGATGATCTACAGGATTTGGCTGACAGGAAACTCTATTTCTTGGGAATTTCGTTACCACCTCGAGTCGGGAAATCTACTCTCTGCATTTTCTTTATGGCATGGCTGGCTGGTCGTAATCCCGAGAATACAAGTGCCATGGCAGATGCGTGATGATTTGGATGATGGAACTTGGCGGGCGAAATATATGGATAGACCGTATGTGAGAGAAGGGCTGCTATTTCCGAAAGAGGAATTACGCTATTATAACGGTATATTGCCTGCCGGTCCTGCAGATCAGATTATTGGTTCCTGTGATGTGGCTTGGGGTGGCGGAGACTATGTATCCGTTCCGGTAGCTTATGTATATGGAGATTCTGTATTCATACATGATATAGCTTATAATAATGGCGATAAAGATACAACGAAACCACTTGTAGCTGCAGTTTATGTGAGAAATAGTATAAATCAGGCTAAAGTTGAAGCGAATAATGGTGGAGACGAATACGCAGAGGATGTAGATGCCATTATGAGGGAAAACGGGTATCATGCCAATATTGTCAGTGAGAAGACTTCTAATAAGAGCAGTAAAATGGCTAAAATTATACAGTACGCACCGGATATTAAAAAATTTTATTTCTTGGATGATGCGAAGCCGGGAAAAATCGGAGAGCCTGCGGGTCGAAAATATCGGGATGAAGCATACACGAACTTCATGTTGGATGGAGATGGAGTACGGAACCGACACCGAGGAATGTATCGATGCCAAAGTCCAGGAGGGGAACATCATGACGGACGAAACGACCGGAAAGAAATACATCCTTGGAATGAAAGACGGTCTGCTGACCGTATTTGAGGTGATCGAATGAATGTAAAAGAAATCTTGCAAATCGCAGACAAAGGCACCCTGGACGAATGCTTAGAGATACTGCGCCGGATAGATGCCAACACCCTTAATGCCCAGACAATGGACTGGGGAGCCTGGTTCGCATCACGAAGGACCGGAGAATTATTTTCCACCAAATTCTATAACCAGAATATCACGGATTCCGGGATCGGAGATCCGATGAACACTTGATGGCGCAAAGCCGAACGTCTTAAGTTCGTGTTTTGCGCCATTTTGCGTACTACACAGCGCGGAGCGGAACACAAGTGACGTTGCTTTTAGGAGAACCGGCAAGGGGAGAGCTGACATAGCTTTCCCGCCTATTCTGCCTTTGAGTGATCAATCCCCACATAGATTGATCACATAGCTCATCTCATGCCATTGTTCACCGCCCCATGTAGAATCGGCGATACCTTCATCGCGGAAGCCCATCTTTTTATACATTTTTACCTTTGATTGTAAACAGGTCAGAAGAATAATGCGTTTTCCATTTTCGCGCTCTCTGCGAAGATAATGGTACATAAGTTCCCGTGCCAGGCCCTGCCTGCGATATTCCGGGAGTACGTCCAGACCCAGCAGCATCACATTTTTGCCCTTAGGATCATGGAGATTGGCGTCTGTAAAGAATTCATCCCGGAAGGAATACTCGTTTGTAGAAAGGCCGTTGAGGAATCCGGCGATTTTCCCAGTATGTTTATCCACTGCTACTAAAAATAATTCCGGAGCTTTTGCAACACGCTCCAGCATCATCTCTTTTGAACACGCCTCATTTGGCGGAAAGCAGGTCCGTTCAATCTCTGCCGCCTGCTCTGCCTCTTCCGATCGGATGCTTCTGAATTCAAAACGCTCATACAGATCCTGGTCCGGAAGCTGATACTTTTGTAAAAGATCTCTGGCACGCGCCTTGCCTGCCTCTGTCAGATAGGCACATTTGCTCCTTCGCTGCTGAATGATCAGATCTTTGTTTTCAAGGCTGTCCATTGTGTGAAAATCATAGCCCTTCCAGGTTACTTCCAGATATCTGCAAAACTCATTATTATCCCGAAATCTGGTAAGATACATCAGCATTAAGGATAATTCTTCGATTGCTTCTTCTTGTGTCATTTTTGCCATTTCGTTACCTCCTGCTATTTAGAATAATATATTTTTTAAGCTTCGGCAACCGATTATAAATAATTTTTGCCTCTAGCCAAAAAGTTCTATCCATGCCTTCATAGCAGCGGAGATCCATTTGTTTTTGTGGTAGATCAGTTGCTTGTACATGGTGATTTCAGGTATCTGATAATCCAGAACAGAAACATTGTTCCTCTGAAGCTCATCCTGAATGATGTACCGCGGAAGCCATGAAATGCCGTCGCCGTTTTTGATCAATTGGACGATGATATCGGGATTTCCCACTTCCAGGCAGGATTTGAGGGTAAGCCCCTTTTGGGCAAGAAAATGATTGAATTCCCATCCATAGCTTAAGTGACGTTCTGTTTCCATAAAGGGAAAAGCCAGGATTTCCTCAAGAGTGACATTCGCGTTACTTGTCAGAGGGTGTCCGGAGGGGACGGTAAAATACATGGGCTCAGAGGCTTCGTAGACAGAGACTAATTCCTCGTGCCGGATGCGGGTGTCGAAAAGATACATGATATCAAGCTCGTTTTTCATGAGAAGCTCTGTCAGCGTCTGGCAGTCAGAAGCTTTGACTATGACATTGACCAGCGGACAGACCTTGCGGTAACGGTGGAGCAGTCCGGCAAGTTCATGATTTTGGAGGGATTCTACGATTCCAAGGCGGAGAGTTCCGGAAGGCGCTTCCACATTGGAATGGCTGGCTGCCTGCTTAGCCAGGAGAAGGATTTTCTGCGCGTAGGGAAGAAAACGTTTTCCTGCATCTGTGATATGGATCCTTTTTCCGATTCGCTCAAAAAGCTGCACCTGCAATTCCTCTTCCAACTGCTGTATCTGTGCGGTAACAGTAGATTGGGCATAACCAAGCTCCCTGGCGGCATTTGTGAAATTTTGAAGCTCTGCGGTTTTTACAAAGGTAGTGAGATTGCGGATTTCCATTATAAACTCCTTATCGAAAAAAATGAAATATATAATTGAAACAATCAATTTTACAAATAGATGATTTTTTAATATCATACTCTTAAGACAGGCGCAGGTCAATATGACAGAGGAGAAAGAGTTACGATGGAAAAAGAGAAAAGAAACGGTATTATAACAGTAAGTATTACGTATGTTCTATGGGGAATCCTGCCCCTATTCTGGAATCTCCTTCATGAAGTGGATTCTGTTTATATTTTGTGTTCGCGGATAGTATGGTCGCTTGTATTCTGTACAGTTTATCTGGTGGCTTCAGGAAGAACAGGAGAGATCAGAGAGGTTCTGAGAGACAGAAAGCTTTTCGGGAGGTGTGCGCTTGCGGGAATTGTAATCTGCGTCAACTGGGGAAGCTATATCTGGGCGGTGAATAATGGACACCTTTTGGACAGCAGTTTTGGGTATTATATCAATCCTATAATAAGCGTTTTTCTCGGGGCGGTGTTTTTGCGGGAAAAGCTGTCTGTCATGACATGGATGGCAGTCGTTCTGTCAGGGGCAGGAGTCGCATATGCCATCATACAATCGGGAACAGTCCCGGTGCTGGCTATCGTGATCGGAGGAAGCTTTGCGGTGTATGGAATGCTGAAAAAATCCGTCAAGCTTCCCAGCGAAGTATCTCTGTTCATGGAAACGTTGGTGGTCATGCCATTTGCACTGGTTTATATGATTATTATGGAGACAGCAGGAAAAGGAGGGATAGCCGTTTTGAGCGGGTGGAAGCTTCTTCTGCTTCCCATGACAGGGATCATTACAGCCATTCCCCTTCTGTTATTTGCCTACGGGGTGCGCCGGATCCCGCTGTATCTCTCGGGCATTCTCATGTATCTGAATCCAACCATCCAGTTTTTGATGGGGATCTTCTTTTATCATGAGACTCCGTCCCAGGGTGAACTGATATCCTTTGTGTGCATTTGGGGTGCCATAGGGATCATGCTGGCAGAAACCTGGCTTGGGGTGCGGAAAAACAAGGCTGGCAGCGTCAAATAAAACTGCGGGAGCGGTAGTCATGAAAAGCTCAACTAAAAGCTTAATATGGATGCCTAGCGGTGCCGGTAGTAAAACACTGCGAGTTGGGTGCGGTCCCTGAGCTGCAGCTTTTCCAGGATAGTGCTTAAATAATTGCGGACAGTTCCCTCACTTAAGCAAAGCCTTGCAGCGATCTCCTTGTTGCTCAGGCCTTCCGCAACAAGGGTGACGATTTCGTACTCCCGCTGTCCGATGTCATAATCTTTGTAGTCAAAGCCGGATTTTGGCTGGATCAGCTCCGGGATCCGGGAAACGATTTCGGTTCCAAATACGGTCTGTCCGGTGGAGACTGCCTTTATGGCAGGGATGATGCTGCCGTAATCCTGCTTCAAAAGATACCCCTTCACTCCGAATTTCAGAGCCTTTATGATATACTCATCATCGGAAAAGGTGGTGAGCAGGAGGATTTTTGCGTCAGGGAATTCGGATAGGATCTTTTGCGACGCATCCAATCCATTCATTTCTTTCATTCTGATATCCATGAGAAGCACATCCGGCTGTTCCTGGCGGTACAGGCGGACAGCGTCCGTGCCGTCTGAACCGATCCCGGACACATGGAGAGAGGAATCTGCCTCCAGAATGGTCTTAAGGGCAGTTGCCACAAGGATATCATCATCTGCAATTAAAATATTCATATAAGAAAATCTCCTTAAAAAACGGTATATATCGAAAATCGGTCTATGATCATACAGGTATCAGGAAAACTCCGATTTGGGAACTGTGATAAAAATACGAAAGCCCTTCTGTGTCTGAATCTGTATGGTCCCGTGCAGCGTGGCAACGCGGTCACGCATATTGGCAAGTCCCATGCCGGAACCGGAAAAACATTCCAGCGGATCGGATTGGGAATGGGATGGCGGATCGGACTGCATATCACAAGAGATACCGGGGGAAGGCGAGCCATTGTCCTCAATGATGAGCTGGTAAATTCCCGGATGCTCATGAAGTGAGAGGAGGACCTTCGTGGCATCGCTATGTTTGATGATATTGGTCAAAGCTTCTTTTACAATGGCAATAAAGCTGTATTTTACAGCGCGGGGAATTTCAGGTCCCATATCATAGTTAAACTGAACGGGACAAAAGGTAAAGCCTTCTGTTAACTCCGAGAGAACACCTCTTAAATCAATGGAGTCGTCATGCAGGTCGTGGACACTTTCGCGTACACCTGTCATGGCAGTGTTCAGTGTGTCTTCGAGTTGTTCAAGAAAAGAGGAAAGAGCCGGGTCGCGGTTCAGGGTTTTGGCAGCTCCTGTCATCAGGATAGAACGGGAGAGCAGATGCCCTACATTATCGTGGATTTCCCTTGCAATGCGGTTTCGTTCCTTCAGTGTGGCGGTGTAGATCTCATAGTCCTGCTTTTCCAGAAGAAACTGATTTTTTTGTTTCAGAAGAAGATTCAACTCCGTACTGTCGTCCCTGCTTTTTTTGAAAGCTATGTCATGAGCCAGGTATTCGGCTGTGCGGTACTGCAGGATAAAGGTAAGGACACCTCCAAAAATCAGAAAAAATGTAAGCCTCCAGTCGTAATCCGCAAAAAAATAACGAAGGCATATCGCACCTGTCAGCACAGAAAAAATGTGTGCTTTTTCCTCCAAAAAGCCATAAAAAATCACTGGAAAAAACAGAATAAATTCCATATAAAAAAGGGAGCAGACCAGGTACAGTATGTAAAAGGCCAGGCGGCAGTTCCGCCATTTCAGGCAATATCCAAGAGAAGAAACCATAACTGCGCAGAGAAAAGCAACAAGAAAAACCGGGCTTGTCTCCAACAGAAACAGGGTGCCCAAGGAATATATCAGTAAGACTGCCCGGTCAATAAATCGTTTCATAATATGCTCCTTCGCTGTATGACTTTTGTCACATAAAAATGCTGACATCCGGCACTTTTATTATAAAACCGGAAGCGCTATACTACAAGTAAAACTTAACGCTGGTAAAGCAGACCTTTTGGTCAGGTTAGCAGCAGTTTGAAAGATTACTGCGGAAGGAGAGCATGTTTAATATGATAAAAATAACAAATCTGGTGAAGCGATACGGTGATCTGGTGGCTTTGGATCATTTGAACCTGAAGATAAAAGAAGGGGAAGTATTCGGGCTTTTGGGGCCGAATGGATCAGGAAAAACGACTGCAATGAACTGTATGCTGGCGCTTTTGAAATATGATAAAGGCAGCATTCAGGTCATGGGAAAGGAAATGAAACCGGACAGCTATGATGTTAAAGCGAACATCGGAGTGGTCATGCAGAATGTGGCAGTTTTTGACCA
The DNA here is from genome assembly GCF_964240875.1 of Ruminococcus sp. 5_1_39BFAA. NCBI lineage: Bacteria > Bacillati > Bacillota > Clostridia > Eubacteriales > Oscillospiraceae > Ruminococcus > Ruminococcus sp. 5_1_39BFAA. Next base: position 140,895 of record NZ_CAXSVO010000010.1, read on the forward strand.
GATGTCCGTATGGGAAAATGTTGATTATTTCTGTGGCTTGTATGTTCAGGATAAGAGAAAACGGAAAGAGCTGGTGGAGGATGCGATCCGGTTCGTGGGGCTTGAGGATTTCAAAAAAATGCGTCCGGGAAAACTATCGGGAGGACTTTTGAGGAGACTGAATATTGCCTGCGGAATCGCCCATAAGCCAAAGCTGATCATTATGGATGAGCCGACAGTAGCGGTAGACCCGCAGAGCCGCAATAAGATCCTGGAGGGCATTCTGAAGCTGAATGAGCAAGGGTCCACGATCATTTATACCTCCCATTACATGGAAGAGGTGGAGCAGATCTGTTCCCGGATCGCGATCATCGATCATGGGCGGGTGCTGGCAACCGGCACAAAGGAAGAGCTGAAAAGTATGATCAAGACAGGAGAAACCGTCACCATTGAGGCAATAGCTCTGGATGAACAGAGGCTGTCAGAGATCAGAGCGCTTCCCCATGTTTTTGACGTAACCTATGAAGAGCAAATACTGAAAATTCGCCTTACAGGGGCAAAGCATAACCTGGTTCGGATCCTTCATTATCTGGAAGAACAGGATATTGCTTTCGGCAGGGTATTTTCGGAGCTGCCGACTCTGAACGATGTGTTCCTGGAGATCACGGGAAAAGAGCTGAGAGACTAGGAGGAAATTATGTGGCATTTAATGAAATATGAGTTTAAGCAGACTATCCGGGAATTTTCCATCATGTTCTGGGCCATCGCTTTCCCGATCATTCTGGGCACTTTCTTCTATGTGTCTTTTGGAAGCGGCGATATGGGAGAGGAAATGGAGTCAATTCCGGTGGCAGTGGTAGAAGAAGATGTCTCCGGGGCTGGTCAGGCATTTTTGATTTTTCTGGAGAATATTGAGGGCAGCGTAGTAGAAACGGAAACCATGAAAGAAGAGGATGCGCTGCGAGCATTGGCGGAAGATGAGATAAGCGGGATATTTTATGTAAAAGAAAAGCCCTCCCTCACAGTTGCCAAATCGGACATTTCCCAGAGCATTCTGAAAGCGTTTCTGGATGCTTATAACAGAAATGCGGAAATGATCATCACCATTGCAAAAGAACGGCCTGAGAAGCTGGGAAATGCAATCAAATCCATGAGTGACTGGCGTGAGACTACCCAGGATGTAAGCGTGGGCGGCAGGACTCTTAATCCTACGATATCCTACTTTTTTGCGCTGATCGCCTACGCCTGCTTATCCGGCGCATTCATCGGGGTAAAGGGGTGCTGCGATAGTCAGGCAAACATTTCGCCCCTGGGAGCCAGAAGGTGTATTACCCCTACGCATAAAATGAAGCTTCTGTTAAGCACCTTTTTTGTGCTGCTTTTCGTTCATTTCTGCGACATCATGATATTGACCGGATTTATACGCTTTGTGCTTGGAATTGACCTGGGTGGGAATATAGGCGGTATTATTCTGGTGAATTTTATGGGAAGCCTGATCGGAGTGTCCATAGGAATCCTGCTTGGAAGCGTGAGCAGGCTTTCTTTTAACTGGAAAACCGGCATTTGCGTGCTTGTCAGTGTATTTCCGGGATTTCTGGCGGGACTGATGATCGGAGATATGAAAAATATAATAGAAAAAAGCTGTCCCATTATCAATAGAATTAATCCGGCAGCAGTTTTGAGCGATGCCTATTACTGCATGGCGGTTTATAACGATACGCAGCGTATGGCAAGAAATCTCATAATATTAGGATGCATGGCCGCATTGTTTGTGCTGATCAGCTTCTTTGCAACCAGGAGGGAACGATATGACAGTATTTAAAGGCTTTATGACATTGGTAAAACGGAATATCTTTCTGTTTTTCCTGTATATGGCGATCTTTATGACGATCTGTATTTTGATACAGGTTCTGACTGGTGGGGAAGGTGTGAGCAGCTTTCAGGAGGAAAGCCTGGATATTGCGGTGATCGACCGGGACGGAGGAGCACTTGCAGAAGGGCTTACCGATTATTTGGGACAAAAGCATCATCTTGTAGAAATCGAGGACGACAAAAATACGATACAGGAAAATCTGTTTTACAGGAATATCTATTATGTGGTTACGATCCCGGAGGATTTTGAGGAAAAATGCCTGGCTAATGGGGAAAAGCTTAATACTACGAAGATTCCCGGAACTGTCAGCGCCTTCTATGTAGACCAGCAGATCGAAACATTTATGAATGCAGTAAGGGTTTTGCGTGAAACCGGGTTTTCTATGGAAGATGCACTGAAAGAGGTGGAAAGGATCGGAGCTGTGGAAACGGAAGTGACGCTTTTGGACAGAAATGGTTACGGCGGGAAAAAGGCGCCCTATGCTTCACTGTTTCAATACCTGCCTTTTATGGTGGTATCGGTGCTGTGTTATATCATCGGTTTTATTATGATCGCTTACCGGAAAAAGGATGTAAGACGGAGAATACTCTGCTCTGCCGTGTCCCAGAGAACGCAGAATATTCAGCTTGTGGCGGGGTATCTGGTGCTGGGAATCGTATTCTGGATCGCCTGCCTGGTTTTAACCATTGCCCTTTATGGAAATGATTTTCTGTCGGATGTAAATCTGGTTTATTATCTGCTGAATTCCTTTGTGCTTGTTCTGGTAACACTGGCGATCTCATTCCTGATCGGAGTGCTGGTACGGCGGGAAGAGGTGATAAACGGTGTTGTGAATGTGGTCTCCCTTGGTATGTGCTTCCTCTGCGGCGTCTTTGTATCTCTGGACGTGCTGAGCAAGGGTGTGAAAGCTGCAGCTCATTTTCTGCCCGTATACTGGTACGAAACCGTGAATGAGGTCCTGGGCGGCAGTGCGGCGCTTTCGGAGTCGCAGAGCCTGGCTGTATGGAAAGGGCTTGGAATTCAGATGCTTTTTGCTGCCGCCATTCTGTGCGTGGGTCTGGCTGTCAGCAAATGCAGCGAACAGGAGAAGTAGTGAATTGGAAAGAGGCGGCAATATTTGTGGAAGCCGCCTCTTTTTTGTGCTATAATAGGAACACTTAATAAGCCGAGGCGATGGAGCAGGGCGAATTCAATGAGAATAAATACCTGAGTAGGACAGGAGAATCATTATGAACATTGCGGAATTTCAGGAAAAGCTTAACGGGATCTGCGTATTGGCAGAAGAAAACGGTAAAACGCTTACACAGGAGCAGATAAGGGAATATTTTGCAGGGATAGAGCTGGATACGGAGCAGCTTGTGAAGATCCTGCAGTATCTGAAGATAAAAGGGATCACCATTGAGGGTGCGGAAAACGTAAAAGAAAACCAGGAGGCGGTGCCGGAGGTGAATGCAGGCACAAAAGTGCCGCTAACCCCGGAGGAGAAAGAATACCTGAAGGAATATTTGAATGGTTTTCCCGAAGTCCCGGGAGATGAAAAAGGGATGGATGCACTTTTTGCGGCACTTGGGGATGGGGATACGCTTGCGGCGGCATCGCTTGTCCAGGCATACCTTCCGGAGGCTGCAAAAATGGCAGCAGAAATGAATTGCAGTGAGATACATCTGGCGGATCTGATCCAGGAGGCAAACGTGGCGCTTCTCACTGCATTGGAGGAGCCGGAACCAAAGGTAAAGGATGATAGCTGGCTGCGCCTTGCAGTGCGAAAGGGAATTACGGCAGCGATCGAGGCGCAGACGGAGCAGAATTTCCAGGATGAGTGTCTGGTGGCAAAGGTGGAAAAACTGGAATCCGCTGTCCGGGAGCTGACGGACGATGATGGAGAAACAAGATTTTCCGTGGATGAGCTGGCAGTGATCCTTGATATGGAGGTGGATGAGATCCGCAATATCCTGCGGCTCACAGGAGATGACAAATAAATGCAGTGATGGCGTTTCAATACGGGAGATGCACAGAAATAAGCAGAGATGTGCATCTCCTTTTTGTTGCCAAGCATACAATAGGAAGCTCCTGCGGAGGTTCCTTTTTGTCTCAAAGGAATATATTCCATGAGGAAAATAAAGTTGGTAAAAAACTGGTAAAAGATGAGATAAAAAGTTGATATTTTTTTCAGCACATGTTAATATCTGGTCTTTGACAGTTGAGAAAAAATAGAATCGCTACAATGCCTGAAAATACGGGCAGTGTAGCGATTTTTAGCGCTGTTTTAGACTATAGTATTTTATTTCCTGCCTTTACTTTTTTTCTGAATTGTTTTCATATGACTTTTGGTGATAAATTTAAAGTCGGTATCAAAGCCACAGATCCTGTGCAGGGCATCGGTTAACTTGTCACGTGTATAAAGCGGGACAAAGCCCTGTTCCTGTATGTCTGCAAAATTCATTGTTTTTAATTTATCCAGAATCGCCTCACAGGTAAAGGCGTACTTTAATTCTTTTTCAAGATAACGGTATATGACTAATGAAAGAAAGCAGATGAGAAAATGTGCTTTTATGCGTACATCGTCCTGAAGGAATATGGGTCGCGCTTCAAAATCTGTTTTCATGATTCGGAAGCATTCTTCGATTTCCCATCTTCCCTCACTGACTTTTAAAATATCTTTCACATCATCATCCAACAGGTCGGTAGTTACCGCATACATTCCGTCGTAGAGGGCTTCCTGTTCAATCTTATCTGTATCCAGATAATTATGGATCTTTGCTGCTTCGCCCTCTTCAGTAACGGCAACCTTTCCAATAAAACGTGCAGGATCATTCGGATTCCTGCGTTCCTTTTTTACTTTTCCGGAACTTAGCATCTTTTCAGCGCGTTCCACCTGTGCGTCACGTATCGTTTTCTGATATCTTGCATATTTGGGCGAATAAGTCACAATCAGGCGCTGGTGGAGTGTATGGGGAGTATATGGCTCATCTTTATAATACAGTCCATTATCATCTTCCGGGATTTCAGAAAGGTCAACAGGTGTGTCATCGGATACACGTTTAAAACCAGTCCTGTCCAAGGCCCATTTTTTATCATCTTTATTTAACTTTT
>NZ_CAXSVO010000011.1:0-135865 GCF_964240875.1 Ruminococcus sp. 5_1_39BFAA
AGCCCTTTAAATGGACTTATAAAGGTATACCTTTGACGGTTTGATATTGCTTAATTATTAATGCAATGCTGTACTAGACTGAAGTTTATTGCAAAAAGTTCATCTTTGAGAGAACAAAAAATAGAAGTATTTAAGGAAGATGTTTTATCAGCATTTGTATCTTATGCGAGTCAGGACCGTCAACGGGTTGCTATGATTATTCAGGGAATGAAGAAAGTACGTCCGGATATGGGTATATTTTTTGATGTGGATAGTCTGCGGAGTGGTGAAGCATGGGAACGTGCATTATGGTCTGAAATTGAAAAAAGAGACACTCTATTTTTGTGCTGGTCACAATATGCAAAAAAATCGAAATGGGTTGATGCTGAATGGCGGTATGCTTATAAACATAAGGGTGTGGAATGTATAGAGCCAATTCCGCTGGAATCACCGGCAAACTGTCCTCCTCCAAAGGAACTCAGGGACAAACATTTTAACGATAAATTGCTGTATATAATTCAGGCATCTCCATTCCGCGGCTGAGCTATCTTTTATAGAAAATAAAAAATAGTATTCACAATAATTGTTTAAATTTTTAAAAAAAAGCATTGAATTAATTGCTAAAATGCACTATAATTGAAACATATTCAATATGCTTTTTGGTTAAAATTAATATTATACGTGTCTAAGGAGGAAAACAGCATGGTTGAACTGATTGTAGGAAAGAAAGGCAAAGGCAAAACAAAAGTACTGTTGGACAAGGTGAACAGTGCAGTTAAAGACGCGAACGGAAGCATTGTTTACTTAGACAAGAGCAAAAAACACATGTACGAGCTTAACAATAAGGTACGTCTTATTGATGTTTCCTCATATCCGGTTAAGAATGCGGATGAGTTTGTTGGCTTTATCTGCGGCATCATTTCCCAGGATCACGACCTTGAGCAGATTTATCTGGACAGCTTCTTAAAGGTAGCAAAGCTCGAGGATGCTGACGTAACAAATACATTAGAACAGCTTGATATGATCGGACAGAAATTTAATGTTTCTATCATTATCAGTATTTCTCTTGATAAAGAGGAACTTCCGGCAGCTTTCCAGGAAAAGGTTTCTGTTGCACTGTAAACCTATAGATAATACGCATAAGCGGATGAGAGATTTACATAAGATTATTATAAGGGACATGAATCCAGGTTCATGTCCCTTTTTTCAAAGCAATTAAATTTCATTTTCCAAAATAGCCGCGCACTCCGCTTTGTTGAGATATCCATACTTGTACATCTGCAGAAGCACATACTGCTGACGGCGGGCGGCAAGATCCGGATTTTGGGTGGGAGAGTAGATAGAAGGGGCATTGGGGATGCCTGCCAGAAGGGTAGCCTCATAGGCAGTCATCTGGACAGGATCCTTTCCGAAGTAGCCTTTGCAGGCATCTTTTACGCAGTAGTAACCATCTCCGAAATAGATGGAATTTACATAGAATTCCAGTATTTCCTCTTTATCATAGTCTGCTTCCAGCTTAAAAGCCATAAATACTTCGGCAATCTTCCGGGTAAGTTTTTTCTCCTGGGTGAAATAAAGGTTTTTGGCAAGCTGCTGGGTGATGGTACTGCCTCCTTCCTTAAGACTCAGGGAGTTTAGATCATTCCATGCTGCGCGTCCGATGGCAAGCAGGTCGATACCGTGATGCTTGTAAAATCGGTGATCCTCCACAGCAATCACCGCATCCAGATATGTCTGCGGCAGGTCGGAAACAGGGGTATACCCGGGATTTGCCTGAACCTCCGAAATCCTTTCTGCCAGGCTTTTTTGATCCAGCGCATCCCGGTACATTTTATATCCACTTCCTACCAGAATACCGCCGGCAAGCAGGAAGATCACCAGCAGTAAGAATACAGCTTTTTTAATCTGTTTCATGAATTTCTTCACCTCATATCTTTTGGATAATTATGTCTTTTCGCCTTTCGGAACTTCATTATAACAGATACCAGATGATGGAAACATCGAATCAGGTTACAATATCTCCGGCATAGATTACATTTTTGTAAGATTGCACGATGAATTTATTCCCACGAGCAACGAGCCAAGCGGTGGCGCTTGTATGAACATTTGATTTTATCTATAAATGGCACAAAAATTAGTCTATAATTTATTGGAAGAAATATACGTCCGGTGGTATTATTTAAGAAGAATCAAAGAAAAATGCTGGTGACAGAAATGAGAAAAAAAGAATGGAAGCTGATCGTGACATTCCATACCACAGCCGATGCAATGGCAATGGAAGAAATCTGCAGGGAGCAAAACGCTGAGGGCAGGCTAATCCCCGTTCCCCGAAGCATTTCCGCAGGCTGCGGCCTTGCCTGGTGCGCCGGGACAGAGTGCCGTGGCATGTTAAAGGAGCTTATGGAAAAAGCGGGAATCACAGAACAGGCAATGCAGGAATGTCTTGTCTGAAAATGGAAAGGTACAAAGCGATGATCTATTTTGACAATGCGGCAACGACTATGCAAAAGCCAAAACAAGTGGCAGAAGCTGTGGCAGGGGCGATGTGCTCTCTTGGGAACGCAGGCAGGGGCGGTCATGAGGCAACCCTTGGCGCTTCCAGAACGATTTTTGAGACGAGAAAAAGACTGGCCTCGTTATTTCATGCAGAAAGTCCGAAACAAATTGTGTTTACCGCAAATTCTACGGAGAGCCTGAATATTGCTATAAAAGGAATCCTGCAAAAAGGCGATCACGTCATTACCACACAGTTGGAGCATAATTCTGTGCTCCGTCCACTATACGAAATGGAAGAAAAGGGAGTAGAGCTGACCATTATTCAAAGTGATGAACGTGGATGTATCAATGCTGCAGAGATAGAGCGTGAGATAAAGAAAACGACACGGATGATCGTCTGCACCCATGGCTCCAATCTGACCGGAAATCTTATCGATATTGCTCAAATTGGTCATATCGCCAGGCGGCACGGTGCATTGTTCTGTGTAGATGCCTCACAGACTGCAGGAGTATTTCCGATCGATGTGCAGGAAATGAAGATCGATATTCTTTGTTTTACCGGTCACAAGGGGTTGTTAGGTCCTCAGGGAACCGGAGGAATGTATGTAAGAGAGGGTGTGGAGATACGTCCATTGAAAACAGGAGGCAGCGGGGTGCTGACCTACAGCAGGAAACACCCACCCCAAATGCCCACCGCATTGGAAGCAGGAACGCTGAATGGACACGGGATTGCGGGATTAAATGCGGCAGTTGCTTATATCCAGGAAACTGGGATGGAGGTAATACGACAAAAAGAGCAGCGGCTGATGCGGCGTTTTTATGAAGGAGTGAAGGAAATTCCGGGAGTAAAAATATATGGGGACTTCCGAAGTGACAACCGTTGTCCCATCGTTTCCCTGAATCTCGACGAATATGATTCTTCGGAGGTGAGTGATGAGCTGTTTACGGTCTATGGAATCGCCACCCGACCCGGCGCGCACTGCGCGCCGCTGATGCACCAGGCGCTTGGCACGATGGAGCAGGGCGCTGTACGCTTTAGCTTTTCCCACTATAACACGGAAGAAGAAATTGATACTGCGATTCGGGCGCTGCGGGAGCTTGCGCAAGATCTGTTTTGATCTGTTGCCTGCGGAAATAAATTGCCTGATAAAATATGAGGAGGAAAATAAAATGGAGAAAAAGACAGTAGACGCGAGAGGGCTTGCCTGCCCTATGCCAGTTGTAAATGCAAAGAAGGCTGTAGAAGAGTTTAAGGAAAATGGAATCCTTACGGTTCTTGTAGACAATGAGATTGCCGTTCAGAACCTGCAGAGGTTCGCGTCTCAGAAGGGGTTTGAAGCAGCAGGAGAGAAGAAGTCAGAAAAGGAATATGAGGTGACGATCCATGTTACTGCCGGAACACCGGTTCCCGCACAGACACCTGAAGAGGAAGAAGAGATCAACTGCAGCCCGGATTCCAGAAGGAAGGGACTTATTGTAGTGCTTTCTGCAAATGTGATGGGAGGCGGAGATGAGAAGCTTGGAAAAACACTGATGAAGGCATTTATTTTTGCTCTGACAAAACAGGATATTCTGCCAGAAATGATCGTGTGTTACAATTCCGGTGCCTATCTCACCTGTGAGGGTTCCGAATCCCTGGAGGATTTCCGGATACTGGAATCAAAAGGTGTCCAGATCATGACTTGCGGCACCTGCCTTGACTTTTACGGAATAAAGGAAAAGCTGGCAGTGGGAATCGTCACAAATATGTACGATATCGTGGAAACAATGGAACATGCAAAATCCATTGTCAGGCCATAAGTATGCCGCAAGTCCTTATCGGCAATCAGGTCCATTGGAAATTGTCTTTTCCGGCGCCAAGCTCAAAATGGTATTTTACAATGCCTAAATCCATCTTGGTGTAAAAGCCTAATCCTGATTTTGCCGTTACGTTGCCATTTGAATGGCTCAGATAAAATTTCTGCTGGTTCATAGCGGTAGGTGCAAGTAAAGCTGCGTCTATACCGCTTTTGAACCATTCAGGTGAATCAGAACTGATGTTGCTGACTGTTTCCGCAGATTTTGATCTGTGTTCCACACCTTGCGTTTTTCCATAGCCGAGAGCAATCACAACCGCCAGCTTTTCTCCCGCATCTATTTTAAAAGCACCGGGGGTCTTGCTGTATGTCAGCGCTACCCAGCAGGTGTTAAGACCAAGCTGCTGCGCCTTTAAAACGATCCGTTCTCCATAATATCCGCACCGTTCATCCAGATCCTTGCTCTTTTTGCCAATCAGGGCAATATAGTTTTTCACGCCGCTGAATTTGCCGTAATGCGCCATGGAACCGGCAAAGGCTTTGGGCTCATCTGTTACAAGCTGTATATGCAGATTGCCTTCCCTGTTGCAGTCCTCGATTTCTGCCTGCAACAAAGACAAGAGCTCTGCCTCAATTGGGTTATCTGTATATTGACGGACACTGTGCCTTTTTTTCATCGCTTCTAAAAAATCCATTTGAATATCCTCCATGTCTTACATATTGTCCTCACGCAGCCTTACCGCAGTGGCCGCCTGACGCCGTCTGTTGTCGTCCAGGGCAGCATAATGCTTCTTGGTAGTATTTACGTCCTTGTGTCCCAAAACGTCCGCCACAAGGTAAATATCGCCTGTTTCCTGGTAAAGGGCAGTTCCATAGGTACTGCGGAGCTTGTGCGGCGTAATTTTCTTTGTGGTGGTAATCTGGCGGGCATATTTTTTGACCAGGTTTTCCACAGCCTGTACGCCGATGCGTCGCCTCTGGGTAGAGTAGAAGAGGGCGTGTTCATGGCCTGCAACAGGAGTAATTCCTTCCCGGACTGCGAGATAATTTCTCAGCGCCCGTTCCACTTCCTCACCGAAATAAACAACCATTTCATTTCCGCCTTTTCGCGTTACCTTAATTCCATTATTTTTAAAATCAACGTCCTCCACATCAAGACCAACACATTCTGAGACACGTATTCCTGTGCCAAGAAGCAAGGTCACAAGGGCAAGATCCCGTTCCTTTGTCTTTTCGTAATAGACGCGTTTCTGACCCGTTAAACTGTCACCGCAGTGCTCAATATAGTCAAGGAGCATGGCAACCTCATCCGTATCGAGACGGATAATGCTTTTCTGGTGGATCTTCGGAACATCTATTAAAACAGTAGGATTTGTATGGATCATTTCACGCTTATAGTAATAGGCGTAAAAGCTGCGTAGGGAGGACATTTTACGTTTAAGGCCGCGTTCGCCGTTTGTTTCGGTTTTATCACCATTTTTGTAAACCTTTAAATATTCTTCGTATTCCTCCAGGTCAACAGCCTTGATCTGGTCCAGAACGTCCACCGTAAAGTCTGTCATAGATATATTTCGGAAAGTCGGGTTTTCATCTAATAAAAACTGAAAAAAGATGCGGATGTCATAGGCATAGGAAATTCTGGTCTTTGTGGTAGTTGTGGCGTCGATAGCCCTGAAAAAATCCTTGCAAAAAGGCGGCAGGGTTTTCAGAACCTCACGCAGCTTAAGAGTGTTTTCAATGTCTGTCTGCTGACGATATGAGATTTTATTATCCATAAGAAGTAGCTCCTCACTTAAGTTAAATGATGATGGGGATCCTTTTTAACATGTATTTTAGCACATCGGGCTTTTTTTCGCAATATCTATTTGAAAAACTCGGGTTTGTCGTATAGATATATAGATAAGGAAAGAGGAAGCCATCCCCTCTATTTTCCCATATTTTCCCAGGAATGGTTTCCTCTTGAAACGGCAAAATCATATAAACGTTTCGTCCAGTATAATGGTAAAAGGCCCGTCGTTTTCCAGCGAGATTTTCATATCAGCCCCAAAGATACCATGTTCTACCTTTGGAACTGATTTTTTCGCTTCCCGTATCATATATTCGTAAAGCTCCTCAGCTTGATCCGGCGCTCCTGCCTCAATAAAGCTGGGACGGTTGCCTTTTCTGCAGTTTGCATATAATGTAAACTGTGAAACCATAAGCACCTCTCCATTTACGTCCGCCAGGGACAGGTTGGTCTTTCCTGCTTCGTCTTCAAAGATACGAAGTCCCAGCATTTTTTTTAGATATTTGTCTGCAATGTCCGTTGTATCGTCCTTCCCGACACCTATGAATACGAGAAATCCCTTTCCGATGCTGCCAACCGTTTCACCTGATACTTTTACTTCCGCATGATTGACACGCTGTATTAATAGCTTCATAATCCTACTTCTTCTCTCTTTCTTTCATCTTCTCTTTTATTTTTTTTCCGTATTCATTAGCAAGCTGCACACATTTGACAGAAATTATTCCCCATGCTTTTTTCAAAAAGTCCCATATGATCTGCAGGATCTTCTTAAGGGTTTTTAAAAGAGTTAATAAAAACTCCATCATAGCAGTACGCCGTGTCGTGCCCTCATGCTTATGGGCGGACTCTTCCGGCAGCAAGATCCTTTCCTTTGTATGGGTATCAAGGCAGTCAATATTTATATACGCCTCCTCTTCTGCCGGCACTTTCTGGTGGATCAGAGAAAGGCGGATCAGCTTCTGGAATGCAGCGTATATTACTGCAAATACAGGAACGCCGATGATCATGCCGGGAATACCGAATACGCCTCCGCCGATCAGAATGGCAACGATTACCATAAAACTGGACAGACCGGTGGAATCGCCCAAAATCTTGGGGCCCAGGATATTTCCGTCAAACTGCTGCAGTGCCAGGATAAAGATGGCAAAATACAGGGATTTCAGCGGATCTACCAGCAGTATCAGGAAAATACAGGGGATAGCGCCAAGGTAGGGTCCAAAAAATGGAATAACATTGGTGACACCTACGATCACACTGACCAGGATTGCGTACGGCATATCCATAAGGGTGGTCCCGATATAGCAGAGGACACCGATTATGGCTGAATCCAGGATCTTACCGCTGATAAAGCCGATAAAGGTCTGGCTTGTAAAACGCATGGCATGGATGATAAAATTAGCCTGCTTGGTCGGTAAAAGCGCATAAGCGACCATTTTCCCTTTGGCAACAAACCCCTCTTTATCTGCCAGAAGGTACAAAGAGACAATGGCACCGATCAGGAAATTCTTTAAAAAGATCAGGATATCGAATACGCCTGCTGAAATGTTTTTCAGCATACTCTGCATCTGTGGAAGTATGGTCGTGGTTAGGTATTCCTGAGCCTGCAGCGAATACTGCTCCACCGTATTTACAGCATCCGGATTTAAATCCCAGCCCTTTTCCATAAAGGATTCCAGCCAGTTCTGCACTACAGTCACATAATGCGGAAAGCTGTAGATCAGGTTCATAATGCTTCGGATCAACTGTGGAAGGATCATCATGATCAATGCGTATATTACCGCGAGAAGAAAGCACAGGGAAACGATAACACAGCTCCAGCGCACTACTCTCCTGCCCTTTTTTTCAAGGTTAATTCCACGTTTGGCAAAAAGCGGAAAAATGACCTTTTTTTCCAGAAAATTCAGTACAGGACTGAGCAGAAATGCAATGGCAATACCATAAATGATAGGTGCCATAATCCCCAAAAAGGTTTTGATCCCTGTGATCAGTGTTTTCATGTGGAAAATGCCGTAATAAAAAAGCATACTGGCCGCAATAACCAGAAAGGCGGTTACGCCCCAGTGCAGATAACGATTATCCCAGCGAAATTTCATATTTGTGATTTAGTCCTCCTTGCTCGTAAAGTTCACTAAGTAATTATAACACACTTTATTAATAATGTCCCAGGTTATCAATATATTTTCGTAATATTTTCCGAAATGTTTTTGGAAACTTCACAGTTGCATGGAATAAAAAAAGCCGTTATAATAGCAGAAGAATTTAAGGAGGAATGCCTACATGAATTTACAGCAGGTTTTAAGTGTAACCCGAAAGGCAATAGATGAATTTCAGATGATCCAGGAGGGGGATAAGATTGCAGTGGGAATCTCCGGTGGAAAGGATAGCCTGACTCTTCTTTATGCATTGAATGGTCTGAAGCGCTTCTATCCGCAGCATTTTACCATAGAAGCAATTACTGTAGACCTTGGGTTGGGAGCCTCCATGGAGCCGATCCAAAGGCTCTGTGATGAATTGGGCGTACACTACACTCCCATTCCCACAGAGATCTATAAAATCATATTTGAGGACCGGAAAGAAAGTAATCCCTGTTCCCTTTGTGCAAAGATGCGAAAGGGCGCGCTGAATGAGGTGGCAAAGAAGCTTGGCTGCAACAAGATCGCCTATGCTCATCACAAGGACGATGTGGTGGAAACCATGCTGATGTCACTGATATATGAAGGACGTTTTCACACCTTCTCTCCTGTCACTTACTGGGATCGTATGGACCTGACTTTAATACGTCCCATGATTTTTATGAATGAAGCGGATGTGATAGGCTTTCAGCACAAATACGACCTTCCGGTGGTACAAAACCGCTGCCCTGCCGATGGAAGGACAAAACGTGAGTACATAAAGAATCTCCTTCGCCAGTTAAACCTGGAAAATCCCGGAGTCAAGGAGCGCATGTTTGCGGCTGTCCTAAGCGGAAATCTGAAAGGCTGGGTGCCTGCAGAAAAGATCCTAACGTCAAATACCACGCAGCAAACTACGGGCCATCAAACTTAAAATTATTTTCCAAATACAAAGAAACAGCCGTGAACTTTTCCTGATCTTATCAGGATATACTCACGGCTGTTGTGTTCTGCTTTTAACTATGTTTAACGGTATGTTCTGTTATTTTTTTATGGAATCAAAAATCTGGATGGTCTGGATAATGGCTTTCGCTGCACCTTCAATGCCAAGCTTGCTGCTGTCCACAGAAAGACTGTATCCCGAAGCACCGCCCCATTTTTTATTTGTATAATAATTGTAGTAGCTTGCACGGCTCTTATCCGTTTTTGTTATCATATCTTTGGCTTCCTTCAGAGATTTACCGTACTTTGCAGATATACGGTTGATCCTCCAGTCTAAATCTGCATGTATGAATACACTGAAGCAATCCTTATTGTCTGCCAGCGCATAGTCTGCGCAACGTCCCACCATTACACAGGGACCCTCATTAGCCAACTTTTTGATGGCATCAAACTGTGCAAGAAATACCTTATGATTCATGGGCATATCTGTAAATCCTGCAGAGGAATAGCCAAAAGAATAGGTATCCATTACAAGTGAATACAGGAAGCTGTTGGTAGGCTTTTCGTCATGGTTCTCAAACAGTTCCTTGCAGATTCCGCTGTCATTGGCCGCATGTTCCAAAAGCTCTTTGTCGTAGCATTTAATACCAAAGTATTTCGCAACTTCCTGGCCAATCTGCCTTCCGGCACTTCCGTATTCACGGCCGATCGTAATAACTGAGCTTGTACTGTTATTCATATCTGTCACTCCCTTCGGCAAAAAATATATTATAAAATTATTATACAATACATTTGTAAGAAATGACAACTATTTTCTCAATTTTTCAAGCAAATCTGTAAAATATGCTGGCAACGGCGCAGTAAACTCCATATACTCTTCTGTCCGTGGATGAACAAAGCCCAATACCATTGCATGGAGGGCCTGTCCCTGCAAATGCCAGGGATTTTTGCAGGAGCCGTATACCTCGTCTCCCAGCAGAGGATGCCCGATGCTTGTCATATGTACACGGATCTGATGGGTGCGCCCGGTTTCAAGGCGGCATTCTACATATGTGGCATTGCCGAAGCGCTCCAAAACCGTGTAATGTGTAACAGCATCCTTTCCATTTTTATAATTGACCGCCATTTTCTTGCGGTCAACAGGATGACGGCCAATAGGTCCTTCTACCGTTCCCTCATCATCTTTCAGGTTGCCCCACACAACCGCCCGGTAACGCCTTTTGATCGAATGCTCCTTTAACTGCTCCGCCAAATCGTGGTGGGCAGCATCATTCTTGCAGATGAGAAGCGCACCTGTGGTGTCTTTGTCAATGCGGTGGACAATACCGGGTCGCATTACCCCATTAATCCCTGAAAGATTTCCTTTGCAATGAAAAAGAATAGCATTTACAAGGGTTCCGCTTGTATGACCTGCACTTGGATGAACCACCATTCCTTTGGGTTTGTTTACCACCATCACATCCTGATCTTCATACAGGATATCCAGAGGAATATCCTCGGGCAGAATATCCGGCTCACTTAAATCAGGCAGGGAAATGAGAATTTCATCCCCTGCCTGGACCTTATAATTTGCTTTTACTTCTCTCCCATTCACAGTAATACCCTGTTCCTTCAGGAGCTTTTGGAGATAAGAGCGGGAAAGCTCGGCCTTTTGTTCTGACAGATAACGGTCAATGCGGATACCAGAGAAAGCCTCATCCGCAGTAATCTTCAACATTTCCATAAATAACCTGTCCTTTCATGATAAAAAGCTAGTTACGTCCGGGCTTTAAAAAATCAAAATCACGGTCATCCCGGTAAAGAAAGCATACGAACAAAAGAAGCAGGATTCCACCGCAAACCACATATATATCCGCCAGGTTAAAGGTTGGAAAATCAATAAGGCAAAAATAGATGAAATCCACCACATAGCCGCGGAAAACGCGGTCGATAAAATTGCCAAGAGCGCCGGATAACAGAACAAAGAGCACTGTCATAAGCGGCGCATAATATCTGTTCTTCGGAACTTTTATAAAAACATATAGAACTGCAGCAAAAAACAGCAGGCACATGACGATAAAATAGGGGATTTTTCCCTGGAGAAGCCCAAATGCCATTCCGCGGTTTTCCAGATAGGACAGCTCCAACACACCTTTGATCAGTACAAAAGACTCCTGCTCTTTTAATTGTTCAATAGCCAGAAGCTTCGTAATCTGATCCAGAAGTGTCAGGAAAAAAACGCAGATAAAGCCTGTCAATGCCCAGCTAAGTGTGCTGTGTTTCGCGCTGTTCATGCGCAGATCTCCCGAATGCCGGACAAAAGCTCCTGGTCGGTCAGAGTCTTGTCAATAAAGCTCTTTCCGATTCCATCCATAAGGATGAACTTAATATGTCCCTGCTCCATTTTTTTATCTTTTTTGGTAGCTGCCAGAATATCCGAAGCCTCAAGTCCCTCCACAGCCAGTGGAAGGGAATAAGCGCTGCAGCCATTTCGGATCTCCTGGTATTCTTCTTCCGTAAGGAGTCCTCGCTTCATGGAAATATAAGCGGCAGCGATCAGACCTACGCCAACGCACTGTCCGTGGAGAAGCTTAAAGTTCATTAGCTTCTCAACTGCATGACCTACTGTATGTCCAAGATTTAAAAGAGCTCTCTCGCCCTGTTCCTTGGGGTCACGCTCCACAACACCTGCTTTGATAGCACAGCATCGACGGATCATGGTTTTCAGCATATTTATATCCTTGCCCTTTATAACCTCCTGATTGGCGCATACGAAGCGGAAAAACTCACCATCGCAGATTAATCCGGTTTTGAGGATTTCGCCCATTCCGCAGGCAAATTCGCGGTCAGAAAGGGATTTTAGAGCTGCCATATTCATATATACAAGTCTGGGCTGATGAAAAGCGCCCACCATGTTTTTATACTGCTGGAAGTCCACACCTGTCTTTCCTCCTACGCTGCTGTCCACCTGGGCAAGCAAGGTGGTGGGAATCTGTACAAAATCAATACCTCTGAGATAAGTAGCCGCCGCAAATCCTGTCAGATCTCCTACTACGCCGCCGCCCAGCGCAACCAGAATACCCTTTCGGTCCATTTCCTGCTCGATCAGGATACGGTAAAGCTCGCCTACGGTGTCCAGATTTTTCCTTGCCTCACCGGCCGGAAATGTGAAAGTAGTCACGTCCATGGAAACAGGGATGAGTGCTTCACGAACTGCATTTTCGTACAGAGGTCCTACCGTGGAATCCGTCACAATACAAACCTTGCGCCCTGCAATATTTTCATCCTGAAAAGCCTGTGCAAGACAGGAAAAGTCCTCTTCAAAATAGATGGGATAATGGAAATCTCCCTGGCGTTTTACAAGTAATCTTTCATTTGACATGGTGTTGTCCTCCAAACTTTTAAATGTACCGTAATAACCGGACACTGTAACGGCCTTTCTTTGTCTGTCGGGAAATCCCGTCATAGATAAAGCGTCCCTTGCCCCGGACGGAAATTATGTCTCCCTCCTTTGGCTCATAGCCGTTGGAAGAAACAAGCTTTCCGTTTACGAAAACCTGTCCGGCTTCAATAAATGCAACCATACTGCTGCGCGAAGAATTAAAGGCAAGTCCGATCAAAGTATCGAGCCTTACCGAGCTGCAGGTTCCGTTTAACTCCTCAAATCGAGGCTGGGGAAGCAGATCGGGGTCCGCAACCTTTTCTGCCAAAACTGTGGTGTGACGGACGCGGCACAGATTCTCCAAAAAGAAATCCGTCATTTTTCTGAGACAGAAAAGCCAGGCCGTATTTTCCTGTATGAGAATATCGCCGACCACGCTTCTGTCCACTCCAAGATTTAAAATGGCTCCCAGATAATCCCTGTGGGTCAGCTCCTCTGAAAACTTCAGCGCTTTGGGCTGGATTTTCAGACAGTCGATTGGATACTCCCAAGGAAACATAAGAGCATCAGGATGAAAAGCAACCATCTGACGCTCTGCATTTTTATAGCCGCCGTAAAACTCCGGAACCACTCCAAGCTCACGAAAATTCAGGCTATTTATCATATTCTGTTCATTTAAATCAAGAAAATCCGAAAAAGTAACAATGTCTCTCTGATAAGATATGTTAGCCAGCTCCCGGATTCTCTTTCGTAAAAAATCATCTTTTTCCATAGAAATTAATATCCGGCTCTGACGGAAGGAATCGAGCCTCCTAAAATATTCTGCAGATCACCGGTAATATCCACACTGGCAGGCCCAAGGACGAAAATATAGCTGGATATTTTCTGCAGGCTGCCATTTAGGGAATAGCATGCACCGGACGCAAAATCAATGATCCTCTGTGCCAGCTCCACATCAATGCCTTCAAGATTCAGGATCACAGTGGAATTGTCCAATAAGGTATCGGCAATTTCACGGGTATCTTCCATGGAAGCTGGTTTAATCACACAAACCTCCACATTGGATGTCTGACGGTCACGACGGCTGCTGCGCATCGGTGTGATTTTTGAGGATTGTGCAGTGCGTACCGGTTTTTCCGGCTGTTTCGCAGGGGCTTTTGCGGCTGCTGTTTTGGCTGCGGCCTTCGGTTCCTCATCGAAATCATCCAGGTCATCGAAATCATCATCGGATTTTTTGCGGCTGAATTTCTCGAAGAATTTTTTCTTTGGTTTCTCATCCAGATCATCATCCAGAAAATCTCCGTCTTCCTCGTCATCCTCAAAATCTTCGTCTAAAAATTCGTCACCCTCATAATCATCGTTTAACTTAATGGCATCTAAAAATTTATCTAAAACACCCATATTAATCTCCAATCCTAATGTGCTTATCCTAATGAATTATAATTTCTCTCACCGAAGATACCTGTTCCCACACGTACCATCGTAGCGCCCTCCTCAATAGCAACCTGATAGTCTCCGGTCATACCCATGCTAAGAACGCTCATAGTAGTATTATTAATGTTTTTGCCAGCAATGTCAACACTTAATTTTTTTAATTTCCGAAAAACCTCCCTGTTATCCTCTGCATTTTCCACGAAAGGCGCAATGGTCATAAGCCCCTTTACCTCGATATGGGAATAATCGCAAATCTGCATAAGAAGAGGAAGAACCTCCTCTGTTTTAAGGCCAAACTTGCTCTCCTCTTCTGCAACATTGACTTCCAGAAGGATAGGGACACGAACATTTTTTTTGGCTGCTTCCTGCTCAATAGTCTGTGCAAGACGCAAAGAATCGACAGAATGGATCATGGCAACCTTATCCACGATATATTTCACTTTATTTCTCTGCAGATGCCCGATCATATGCCACTGCACATCAGAGGGTAGACGATCATATTTATCCATGATCTCCTGAACCTTGTTTTCTCCAAAGATCCTGGCCCCGGCATCATAAGCTTCCATGAGCATTTCCACCGGTTTTGTCTTACTCACAGCCACCAAAGTGACATCGGAAGTATCTCTTCCTGCTGCTTTGCAGGCTTCCTCAATATTGCTCTGTACCTGCCGTAAATTAGCTGCTAACATGTATAAGCCTCCTTGCTTATCTGTAATTACTGATTTTAATATAATATATCCTGTTCTTTTACCTGACTGGCATCTTTTACAATGTGGTCATAGCGCGAAAGACCGTATGATGTGTCGCGGGATACAATGGCGTACTCTTCGTTCTGATCCAAAATCTCAATCCTGCGGAATACGGCATACCCCTGGTTAATACAGTAAACACCCTCAAGGCTGTCTGTTTCACCCACAATGTATTTTTCATTGGAGCTTTGGCTGATGATCGCATCGCCCTCCTTAAAAGAGCTTTTATCTACAAAATATATATATGAAGGATCTCCGTTTGCCTTTTGGACGGTTTTATCCTCCAGCTTTGCATAGATGGTAGCATTTACAAACGTATTGACCTTGTCGCCGTCCTTATTTGTGTCCACCTTCATAAAGCCAGTAATCTGACGCTCCTCATTGACCGTGGAATAACCAGAAGGAATGGTATAAAATTCCTTTGTCACAATAGAGCTGAGGGGGATCTTAAGACCGCTCACGGTGTTAGTGACAAGCTCTATATCCAGAAAACGGTCTGCCGCATAGCGGATCAGCCCTCTGTTGAAATCAATTTTCCCGTATTTTGAGCCGTCGATCTCCATAATGGAAAAATCGCCGCTCTGGGTCATGTCATCTTTCAGGAATTTTACACGGACTGCCGTGCGGTCGGCGAGCTTGGCAGCTTGCTTGTCGCTTAAAGGAATGATGAGGCTCCATCTCTCATCTGTGATAATGGTATAAACACTATCGCCGGTTTTGACCTGTCCATCCGTCTTCAGGTCTGTCTCATGGTAGGAATTCTGGTCAAAATCCTCTGCCGTGATGGAGTCCACGGTTTTTTCCTCGTATCCGTCACGGGAATAGAGAATGATGCCATCCTCAGACGTCCTGGAGATGTTTTGGTTTCCAAGAGTCACCACATTTGCCTGCACGGAATCACCGCTGGCTGTCATGACCCCTGCATACTGGAGAATGTTTCCCTCCAGCTGGTTTTTAAAGCTGTATGTATTATTAAATTTACTGGGGTTAAAGCCTTTGGAAAAGCTCAGCATATCACTGCGGATCTTTGACAGATCCTCTGCTCCGAGGTTTGTCTCCGCTTCCGGGATCTTTGTGGCGCTTAAGCCGTAAACAGCTCCGTTGGCGTTGATCTTGCTGCCTTCACGGGCATAGTAATTCACATAACCTGAGGATTCTGCCTTGCAGACAGTTTCTTCACGTATGGAGAGTCCTGTGTAAGTCTCGTTTCGCGACAAGGGCCCGGAGGTAACCTGGTAGGATTCAATATGGCTGGATGTGAGATATAAAATCGCACTGAATATCATATACAGAAAAAGAACGCTGAAAATCATGGTGCCGATATTCAGTCCTAAGACTTTTTTGATCTGAACCAGAAAACCGGCCATTTTGCCCGGTTCTTTTTTATTATTATCAGGCAAGTGAATGCCTCCTTCTTTTCTTGTTCTAATGAATACCGGGATATTGTACCATTTTTTGACTCCAAAGACAAGAAAAAGAGACAAGAAAAGGATGATGATTCTGTGAACGGCAAAAAGCGCGAACGTATTTTCCGAATATCTGTTTGCTTTTTTGGCTTAGATGTGGTATGATAAATAAAATATCTGTACTGAAAAGAAATAGAATTGATCAATTTGGAGGTATTCTCTTATGGCATATGGAAAAATCAGCAAGAAACAGCAGGAAATTCTGGAGTATATTAAAAGTGAGATCTTAAACCGCGGTTTTCCGCCTGCTGTACGTGAAATCTGTGAAGCAGTAGGTCTGAAATCAACCTCCTCCGTGCACGCTCATCTTGAAGCGCTGGAAAAAAACGGTTACATACGCAGAGACGCGACGAAGCCCCGGGCTATTGAGATCATTGATGATAACTTTAATCTGGTCCGCCGTGAGGTGGTGAACGTTCCACTTGTGGGTACTGTGGCGGCAGGACAGCCTATCCTTGCTATGGAAAATATAGAGGGATATTTTCCTATACCGGCAGAGTTTATGCCCAATGAACAGAGTTTCATGCTGAAGGTAAAGGGAGACAGTATGGTAAATGCAGGGATTTTTGACGGAGACCAGGTTCTGGTGAAGCAGCAGCCCACAGCTTCTAACGGAGATATTGTTGTGGCACTGGTGGATGATTCCGCTACGGTGAAAACATTTTACAAAGAAAACGGTTACTACCGCCTTCAGCCGGAAAATGACACCATGGACCCGATCATTGTAAATGGCAATTTACAGATTTTAGGAAAGGTATTCGGCGTATTTCGCTTCTATCAGTAAATAACAGCAGAAAAGGCAGCTTCTTTTACCGGAGCTGCCTTAAGCTTTTCAGTCGTTCAAAAATTCATGCATATCCAAAACAGTTCCATCTCTCCAGATTCTTTCCAGATCATAGAAAAGACGGTTTTCCTCATCAAAGACATGTACGATCATGTCGCCGTAATCCATGAGGATCCAGCTTGAATTTTTCGTTCCTTCGATCTGCTTTGCTTCAAATCCGGCTCTGCCAAGCTGCTCCTCCACATTGTCTACAATGGCCTGTACCTGGTTCTGGTTGCTGCCGCTTGCAATGACAAAATAGTCTGCGATCACAGAAACCTCATGGATATCAATTATTTTAATATCTTTTCCCAGTTTGTCATCAATTGCTTTGCAGGCAAGCTTTGCCATCTCTTTTTCTCTGCTCATAGGAACTCTCCTCTCCTGACGAATCGATTCACATTTCCCTGTGAATCGTAACGGTATGTTAGCTTCGTTTCATATGTAAATCCTTGTAATATAAAAATGCGTCCTTTGTGGTCATATCAATTTCCTCCGCATCATCCTCCTCCAGATAGGCAAGGGTGTCCTTCAGGATTTCGTACATACACTCATCCAGATCCTGAAAGGCGATCCTGCGGATCTTCGGGAGATTTGATGCCTTGTAACGCAAGGGCTCGATATAATCGGCAATATAGACAATTTTTTCCAGAAGGCTCATAGCCCGTTTTCCTGTGGTATGATAGGTAATAGCGGACAGAATCTCCTCATCTTTAATTCCGTATTTTTCACGGGCAATGTAAGCGCCAAGCTTAGCATGTAGCAAAAAAGGGTGATCCTTTTCAAATTCAGATACCGGGATTTTATGCTCATTACACATTTTCAGCTTTTTCTTATTAGGAATACATTTTGCGCTGTCATGGAGCAGGCCCGCCGCCTGAGCATCCTGGATATCATAACCGTGTGCCATAGCAAGACAGGCGCATGTATACATCACACCCATTGTATGCTGGTAGCGGTCGTCATCGAGATATTTTGACAGCTTTTTCTGCATTTTTACGAAATCATATTCTGCCATCAGTTGTGCTTCCTTTCCATTCCATATCAAGTACTCTCTCACTCTTCTCCGCCCAGATAAATGCCCTGCTCCTGCATGTAGGCAATTACTTTATCCGGCACATAATAGCGGAGGCTTTTATGCTGGACAGTCCATTCGCGCAAATGCTGACTGGAAACATCGATGTTCATGGTGTCCAAACGAATGAACCGTCCATTATATTTTCGGTTGAGAAGCTCCATTTCACGGTTTAGTTCATCCACCGGAGTATGGTTGCGCACAGCGACAACCAGGGTGCAGGCCTGACAGATCCTGAGAGGTTCTTTCCAGGTCTCAAAGGTGTACAGGGAGTCTGCTCCGATGATAAAATAATAATCCGTATCAGGATTTTGTTCTTTTAAATTCTCCAGGGTACGGTAGGTATAGGTATAGCCCTCTTCATTCATTTCAATGTCGGACAGTTCAAAGTGAGGATTGTCCTCAATCGCAAGACGGACCATTTCCATCCGCTGCTCATCGCTTGCGCGGCCCTTACGGTTCTTTTTGTGGGGCGGGTTCCCGGCAGGCATGAACCATACTTTATCAAGGCCAAGCTGTTCGTAGCTTTTTTCGCCCAGAATCAGATGCCCCATATGAATGGGGTCAAAGGTACCGCCCATGATACCGATTTTTTTTCTCTTATCACCCATACCAGACCTCCATGGAACGATTGTTGTAAAGCAAATTATTTAGGAAGAACGATTTTTTTCTTTTCGTTTTTTCCTTCGCGGTACAAAACGATCTTCTTTCCGATTACCTGTACCACCTGGGAACGGGTGCGCTCTGCAAGCACCTGTGCCATTTCTTTGGGGTCTTCCAGACAGTTTTGCAGCACACTTATTTTGATAAGCTCACGGGCTGCAAGTGCTTCCTCAACAGAGGCTGTATTCTCCGGGGTCAGTCCGTTTTTTCCAAGCTGAAGGATTGGATCCATCTGCATGGCAAGACCTTTCAAATATGCTCTTTGTTTACTTGTCATAATATTTCTCCTGTTTATGGTTCCCGAATCATCTCGGATTATTTATAATAGTCAAAATCAAATCCGTACATGCGGACCGTATCGCCTTCCTGGATGCCTGCTTTTTCCAGTTCTTCCAGAATACCGCCTTCCTTGAGAAAACGCTGGAAGAAGGCAAAGCCTTTTTCCGAATCCAGATTGGTATAGCCAAGCATTTTTTCGATACGCGGTCCCTCTACAATAAAGATGGAAGGATCTTCTTCATCCGGCGCTACGGTAAATGGAAGATTTTCTTTTAAGAGCACATCCTCCGGAAAGAACTCCTGCTCAAAAATAACCGTTTTCTGCGGGCAGGAATCCAGAAGCTCTTTTACATGGAAAAGCAGTTCACGCACGCCCTCTCCCGATACGGCAGAAATGGGGTAAACCCTGGTGCCCTGAGGCTCAAATTCGCTTTTCAGGCGGTCAATGGGGCTTTCCTCTCCATCTTCAAATATACAGTCGATCTTGTTCGCTGCAATCACCTGCGGTCTTGCCGCAATTTCCGGGTTGTATGCTTCCAGCTCTTTGTTGATCTTATAGATATCATCTACCGGATCACGGCCTTCTGTGGAAGCTGCATCCACGATATGGATAATAACTCTGGTCCGCTCAATGTGGCGCAGGAATTCATGACCCAGACCCACACCTTCTGATGCTCCCTCGATCAGCCCCGGAATATCGGCAATCACGAAACCGCCGTTGTCAGTATCCACCACCCCCAGATTCGGGCTTAAGGTTGTAAAATGATAGTTGGCAATTTTAGGCTGTGCATTTGTTACGCGTGAAAGGAAGGTGGATTTTCCAACATTGGGGAAGCCTACCAGTCCAACGTCCGCAATGACCTTAAGCTCGAGAAGCACCTCAAGCTCCTGTGCTGGCTGTCCGGGCTGGGCGTATTTCGGTACCTGCATGGTGGGGGTTGCGTAATGCTGGTTTCCCTTACCGCCCCGTCCGCCCTTTAATACGATCTGACGCTTATTTTCGCCTGACATATCGGCAATGACCTTGCGCGACTGGGCATCCATGATCACGGTGCCTTCCGGGACCTTCAGGATGATATCTTCTCCGTCAGCTCCGTGACAGCGGCGCTTGCCGCCTTCTTTGCCGTCTTCTGCCTTATATTTTCTTTTGTGACGATAGTCGCCGAGGGTGTTTTGCCCTTCATCGACCTCAAATATAACATCTCCGCCCTTACCGCCGTCGCCGCCGTCAGGTCCGCCGTTTGGAACATATAATTCCCGCCGGAAGCTTACATGGCCATCGCCGCCTTTTCCGGAGCGGATTGTGATCGTTGCTCTGTCTGCAAACATATTTTACCTCTGCATCTAAAATATGGCCCAAGGGCCTTTTATAAGAAAAGGCTCCAAACCCGTTATAGATTTGAAGCCTCCCACTCAACTAATTACTCTGCCTCTACTGGAACGATAGAAACCTGTTTTTTGTCACGGCCTTTTCTGGTATATCTTACAACACCATCGGTCAGTGCAAATAATGTATAGTCTCTGCCACATCCTACGTTTTCACCAGCATGGATTCTGGTTCCGCGCTGTCTGTAAAGAATGTTTCCAGCTTTTACAAACTGTCCGTCTGCTCTCTTCGCACCAAGTCTCTTAGATTCGGAATCACGACCGTTCTTTGTGGAGCCAACTCCCTTTTTATGTGCGAATAACTGAAGGTTCATTTTCATCATGTTGTTACACCTCCTTGACTCTTACTGTCAAATATCGATTGTTATAATTATGGGCAATTTCTGTTAATCCGAGAAGAAGGGAATCCATCAGAAGCTTTCCCTGATCCGTATTTTGGCTGCCGTGAAAGTGAATGGATACGAAACCATCCTTTTCTTCTGCCTGAAATTTCTCTTCAGTAAAGCTCTCGAGAGAATTTACTGTGGTGATGATCAGTGCAGAAACTGCAGCGCATACAATATCCTGTCCTGCTTCTGCATATCCGGCATGTCCCTTTGACACAAATTCCGTGTAGGAACCGTTTCTCTTCTTAACTGTAATTGTAATCATAATGACACCAGATTAACCGTTAATCTTTTCGATTTTAACTTTGGTGTACTGCTGTCTGTGACCGTTTTTCTTGTGATATCCAGTTTTTCTCTTGTACTTGTAAACGATGACTTTTTTAGCCTTTCCGTTTTCAACTACAGAAGCGGTAACACTGGCATCCTTTACGTCCTCGCCTACTTTTAATCCATCATTGCTTACTGCAATAACATTGTCAAAAGTAACGGTTTCACCAGCTTCAACACCGAGTTTCTCAACTCTGATCACGTCGCCTTCAGCAACTTTGTACTGTTTACCACCTGTTGCAATAATTGCGTACATCTGTGGCACCTCCTATAAACTTTACTCGCCAAATATGGTGGTCCGTAGACTCTTCAACCTCTTTGTGCGGCATACTCAATTATAATATCAGATGGAAAATGATTCGTCAATATTTTTCGGAAATTTTTTTGTATTTTCGTCAGAACATGGTTGAGCAACTGAAAAGGCAGACCGGAATTTCTCTCCGGCCCGCCCTTTTTATCTTATGTATTCAATGAAGAAAAGACAGAAATCATAGACAGATGCCGACTCATGCCATAGCCAGATGTTGTTTGATCTGCTTGATCGCACAGTCGTGCATATCCACTTTCAGGGAAATGGCCTCATAGTTTCGGCTCATTTTTTCTATATGGTTCATCTTCTCAATGATCATATGATGACCATCAGCAATTGTTTTTATGCGGTATTCCACATTCTGTTCAATAAACAGTCGGAGAGCTGTCATCGATTTTTCCAGCTCGGTAAGTCTCTGCTCCACTTTGCCCATGGAAAGCTGTAAGTCATAGATGCTGGCCTTCATATTTCTAATATCTTGTTTCATGACAGCCTGCTCTGCTTTAATATCAGCAATGTCCTGCTTCATGACAGCCTGCTCTGCCTTGATATCAGTAATATCCTGTTTCATTGTGCTGATCGTTTCTTCGATCCTGTCTAAACGTGAGTTTATCTTTTGTAATTCGCTTAAGATCAATTCAAGTATTATTTCCGTATTCACAATCTCCTCCTTTCTGAGTTCTTCATGCCCCGTGTGATAATTATAGCACGAATCGTTCTGAAAGTACATACGTAAAAACTTAAATTATTATAAAGCATTACACAGCTCACGCAGATCCTCAATGACAGGGCGGCGTACTTTTTTTCTGGTCATTTCCAGAATATTTAATGGGGTAATATCTACCGCCCTGCACCGGACAGGGTCTTTCCGCAGAAGCTTCTGAAGCACATGAAAAAGCTCATCCTGATGGTCCGGATTTTCCATATTGATAAAATCGATGAGAATAATACCGGAAAGATTGCGTAAACGAAGCTGTCTGACAATTTCGCGGGCGGCTTCCAGATTAATCTTCCGGTAGGTTTCCTCTGCCTTTTTCCTGCCCATGAATTTTCCGCTGTTCACGTCAATGGATACAAAGGCTTCCGTCTGCTGAATGACCAGAAAGCCTCCGCTGTCCAGCCAGACCTTTTCCTTCTCAATGGTCTCAATCGCTTTTTCCAAACTATAGAGCTTATGCAAAGGAAGAAGCTTATCCTGATACATGCGGAGCTTATCCTTTTCGTCTGCACTGTTTTCCGAAAGGTATTGGGCGATCCGGTCGTAAACACCAGGAACATCTGTAACAATCTCACTCAGTTCTCTGCTGTTAGCATCTCTGGCTGCAGAGATATAAAAAGTCTCTGTTTCATAAAGACGGCTGAAACAGGTACGGCTTTTTCCATCCACAGCGACCTTCTGGTATTGTTTTTTCAAATAGGAAAGCTCACGGAGGATTTCTTCTTTTTCCGCATCCGCAGCATTTGTCCTTACAATGATCCCATACTCTTTATCCGGGCACAGTATCTCGTCTTCCAGCCACTTTGAAAGCCTGCTCCGATCCTCACTGCAAAGCTTGTTGGAAAGGCCAAACTTTTTATCGCCTGTTGTAAGTACCAGGTATTTGCCGGTAAAATTCAGATTGGAGGTAAGCGCCGGCAGCTTTCCCTTCATGGCATCCCGGTTTATTTGTACCAAAATCTCATCGCCAGGCTTCAGGGGACGATTTTCCTTTCGGGCAGAAGCATAAATACAATACTTTTCCTCAGCCAAAGGAAAATAGCATCTTTCTCCAGGAGAAATCTGGACAAAGGCAGCACCGATATTGGAAGAAATATTCTCTACCTGCCCGACATAAATATTGCCAAGAACAGATTTTTTCCCCATAGGCTCCAGCCGTATTTCCATAATGCGCCCTTCCTCTTCTGCTGCACAGATCAAACAGGGTACACCTTTGATATTCATTTCCGTAATGATTAACTTATTCAACTTCTTCTCCCAGGGCTTCCAGAGTCACAAATTTATGATTTTCATCTTTTCCTTTGTCGGCATACACCTCAAGCCTCTCGATCATGCAGGCAAAAGGCTTTGGCTCCTCTCCCAGCCACTGGATAAAAGCATTCATTACCGTTTCCGGTTTTGTATAATTTGCACTGGCTGAGGCGAGCATCATAAAAATTTTGTCCCCTTGAATCCCCATTTTATAAACATAGGGCCGGATATCAACCATTTTCTCCCCGTTTTTTGTAACCTTTGAAACTAGAATCTCTTTCTGGCTTAAAAATTCCGGGATTTTTTTCTTCCAGTCAGCTTCCGGTTCTTTGCCTTCCCGAAACTCAATATAATAATCAGCAGCAGCAACAAGGGACATCGCCTTTCCCGCTTTTCCATCCTCTACCTGGCGGGCAGCGAGCACCCGGAAGCCTTCTGCCATTGTGTCATTTAATCTTCTCACAATTTCATTCGTCGGAACAGTTTCTGTCAATTCCATATCAAAGTATTCGCCCTGACTCGTAATCCCTACTCCGAGAGGAGCCGCAAAGGACATGATCATATGAGGACTGTAGCCTCCGGAAAAAGCGATAGGCAGCTCTGCCCGGCGGACTGCTTTCTGGAAATAGCGCATGGTATCCAGATGTCCTATGAATTTTGTATGACCTGTCTTGCTGAATTTAATTCTTACCTTCATAGCACACGCCTCCTCCGTATTGTTTTACCCCGCAGCCGGAACATCTCTGACGGCAGTTCGGAGTTACCGTTTCTTCTTTTGCATGTTTCCATTCCCGCTGCAGGAATTCCTTGCTTACTCCGGCATCAATGAAATCCCAGGGAAGGATTTCATCCGTGTCACGTTCCCGAAGAGTATAAAAATCCAGGTCCGTATTGGTCTCACAAAACGCCTCCTGCCAGATTTCATAAGAAAAGCTTTCGGACCAGGCATCATAAAGTGCGCCTTTTTCATAAGCCTTTTGGATGACTGCAGCACACCTTCTGTCACCGCGGGCAAGAAAGCCCTCCAAAATGGTCACGTCCGGCTCATGCCAATTATACTTGATAGCGCGCTGGTTTAACTGGGCACGGATTTCTTCTTTTACTACCTTTGCCTTGCCGATAAAGTCCTGTTCGGAATACATGCCAGCCCACTGGAAAGGTGTAAACGGTTTAGGTACAAAGAAGGAGGTGCTCACTACAATCTGCACCTTGCCATGGCGCTTCTCCTTTGGTACCGTGTCGTAATACTCTTCTGCAATCCGTTCTGCAAGATGAGCAATTCCCTTCATATCCTCTTCTGTTTCAGTTGGGAGTCCCAGCATAAAGTACAGCTTTACGCGGTTCCAGCCACCCCAAAATGCTTCTCTTGCACCGTGGAGAATGTTTTCCTCTGTAAGTCCCTTATTGATAACATCCCGCAGTCTCTGTGAACCAGCTTCCGGCGCAAAGGTCAGGCTGCTTTTTTTTACATCCTGAACCTTGCTCATGACATCCAGCGCAAAGGCATCAATGCGCAGGGACGGAAGGGAAATATTGACTCCTGCACTTTTGAATTCATCAATAAGATAGGTCACCAGCTCTTCTAAAGAGGAATAGTCACTGGAGCTTAAGGAGCTTAAGGAGATTTCCTCATGTCCTGTGTTTTTCAACATTTCTTTTGCGGAAGCTTTTAACGCTTCCACATCCCGCTCTCTGGTTGGACGGTAGATCATTCCCGCCTGACAGAAACGGCAGCCACGGATACAGCCTCTCTGGATTTCCAGAGTCACACGGTCCTGGGTTGCCTTGATGAAAGGCACAACAGGCTTTTCAATGGGCACATAGCCCTGATCCATGTTGATGATAAGCTGTTTTTCTACTTTTTCCGGCACGCCCTCACGGTTTGGTCCAAAGGAGGCAATGGTTCCGTCCTGATGATAGGTCACATCATAAAATGCCGGAACATAAATGCCTGGAATCTGTGCAGCAAGCATCAGGAAATCACCTTTTGTTCCGCCAGCCTTTTTATTGGCTTTGTAAACATCGAAAAGCTTATCATAGACAGCTTCCCCTTCTCCGATGTAAAACAGATCAAAAAAGTCAGCCAGAGGCTCCGGATTATAGGCGCAGGCACCGCCGCCCACTACAATGGGACAGTCCTCGCCCCTGTCCTTTGCAAGGAGAGGCATATGGGACAAGTCAAGCGTTTGCAGAACATTGGTATAGCACATCTCATAACCAAGGGTAATACAAAGGAAGTCAAAGTCCTTTATGGGATGCTGGGACTCCAGGGCAAAGAGAGGGATATTTTTCTCCCGCATTACCTTGTCTAAATCCAGCCAGGGGGAATACACTCGCTCACACCAGACATCCTCACGCTGGTTAAACATATTGTAAAGCAGCATCATGCCCAGATTGGACATACCAATCTCGTAAACATCCGGGAAACAGAATGCCACACGGATAGCTACTTTGGGATCCACATTTCCTCTTTCGTCCATTTTCATTACAGAATTGACCTCGCCTCCGATATACCGGGCCGATTTATCAACCTGCAGCAATATTTCATCATCTAAAGCTAATTTTCTCATTATATATTTTCCTTCTGATATCAATTTGTCTCATTAATGAACTTTAACATAAATCAGTTATTTCATCAACATAAAAAAAGAACCTCGCAGTGAGATTCTTTTTTTATCCTCTGTACTAGTCGAGATATTCCAGCAGATCACGGTAATCGCTCTTCAGTGCATGGTCCGTAGTAGAGTTCTTTTTACGGAGTTTTACTGCTGCTGTCGATTTTGCAATGGGCTGAACCGTTCCGGCACCTGCCACGCAGCCGCCCGGACAAGCCATACCTTCCAGAAGATATCCGTTGTATTTGCCGGATTTTGCCATGGTCAGAAGCTTTTTACAGTTTGCCAGTCCCTCTGCACTTTCTACCTTGACCTCCCGGTCAGGATATAACTCTTTGATACAATTTACTACAGCATCAGCTACGCCGCCGCTTACTGCAAATCCGCGTCCGTCACCGCTTGCCCCATGCATAGGAGGCTGTTCCTCCAGCTTTGAAAAGTCAACCTCTTTTGCCTCAAACATTCCCATAACTTCTTCGAAGGTCAATACAAAGTCAATATCGCTGCGTATGGATTTTCTTCCTGCCTCCAGCTTTTTCGCTGCACATGGGCCGATGAATGCCACTTTACATCCGGGATGCTGTTTTTTGATCATTCGCCCTGTCAATACCATTGGAGTCAATGCCATTGAAATACACTCTTTATACTCCGGGAATAACTTCTTTGCCATCATGGACCATGCCGGACAGCAGGAGGTTGCCATAAATGGCAGCTTTTCCGGTACTTCCTGGACAAAATCCTTAGCCTCTTCGATCGTGCAGAGATCCGCTCCTATTGCAACCTCTACCACATCCTCGAAGCCTAATGCCTGAAATGCGGAACGTATTTTTCCGGGCGACATTTTCGGTCCGAACTGTCCCTCCACAGCAGGTGCAATTGCCGCATAGACAGGAACATCGCTCTTGATTGCCTGAATGGTCTGGAAAATCTGGGCTTTATCGGCAATGGCGCCGAAAGGACAATTTGCAAGACACATACCGCAGGATACGCATTTTTCCTGGTCAATATCAGCACGTCCGTATTCATCCGAAGCGATCGCATTCATACCGCAGGCCTTGGCACATGGACGTTCCAGCTTTATGATAGCGCCGTATGCGCAAGCATTGATGCATTTTCCGCATTTTATACATTTATCCTGATCAATTACGGATTTTCCGTTTTTAAAAGAAATTGCTTTTTTGGGGCATACCTCCTTGCAGGGATGTGCCAGACAGCCCTGGCATGCGTTTGTCACCATTACTTCATTATCCGGGCATTTATGACAAGCAAATTTAATGATATTTACCAAAGGGGGCTGATAATATTTCTCCGGTTTTACGCATTCATGGGCTCCCTCCGATACAGGCGCATGTTCGGAAGCTGAACGTAACGGAAGTCCCATAGCAAGGCGCATTCTTTCCTTTACAATGGCTCTCTCCAGAAAAACACTCTCACGATAAGTAGAAACTTCCCCTGGAATAATACGGTAGGGAATCTGCTCCATTTGTGACAGGTCACCATCCTTATATTCATAGGACAATCGTGCTACTTCTTCAAAAACCATTTTTCTGATGTCATTAACCGAAGTGTAAACTCCTCTCATTTCTTGTCTCTCCTTTATTGTGAATATCAAAATATAAAGCTAAAATGAAAAGGCAGCTATAGCTTACTCTACTATAACTGCCTTCTAAGGGTCATAGCGTTGACCTGCTCAAGCACATCAGCAGCATACTATAAATCCTGTAAATATTTTAACAAGTCTTCTTTTTCTTCATCGGTCAATTTCTTTTTTTCTGCAAAAGCGCTGACCAGTTTTAAGACGGAATCATCTTCCGGTATTTCCTGTGTGCTCTCAGATGTTTCCGGAACATCCAAATACTCAGACCGGATACAGCTTATGCAGAGAAACGCCGGAATCACAACAGACAGAGCTGCAGCACAGATCAAATATTTGCCCAATAGCGCTGCATCCTCCGGTGCCCCGGTAACCATCATATAGAACAAACACAGTCCTGTTACAACACCCATTCCGATATACAATGCAATCCTTAATACTTTGAATGTTTTTTTTCTCATATGCCTGCCTTTTGTGCTGGGTCTATCTGTGACATTTTTACTGTCTATATTTTAGCATTTAAATGATGGCGATGCAAGATAATATATACAAAACCCCCGGCAAATCCGATAAAACAGTTTTGCCAGGGGCTGTTTACAATCCTTACTCTGCTTCTACGATCGTATCTGAGTAAAAAGTAAGAGTATAATCCAGTTCACGCGGGGTTCCAAGTGCCACAGTATCTGCCATAACAGGCATCTTATAATCAAATCCGGTTACCGGAATGACAAAGGTGGAATGTTCTCCATTTCCATCCCATTCGTATTTTTCCTCTTTGATCTTCATGTAATCGTAATTCGAGTTTCCCCATACGATTGTCGCTTCTGCCTGCCCATCCTTTATGGTAAGCGGTGCCGGACTCTCAATCTTCGTGTGACCGGAGCCGCCCCCGATCTCTACGTCAACCAGATATTCTCCATCCTCCAGCCCCAAATCCTCAAGGGTTGTCATCTGGACATTTTTCTGAACGCCATCAGGAAGACTGGATGCTTTGAAAATCAGAGTACGGTCATACCATTTCTGCTTTCTCTTACTGAAAGCTGCACAGTTGATCACCTGATCAAGAGCTTCCACAGGAACTTCGTAGGTCTGTTTTCCCTGATCGTTTTCCACGAACGTAATGAACTCATCCTCCGAAGCGCCAGCAGCTTCCTGACCAGTACCCATATATAATTTCAGGTAACCCTGCCCTCCCATAGTAAGGACAGCGCTCATTTTTCCATCCTTAACAGTAAGCTGGCAGTCGTCAATCGGGAACATCGAAGAACTGCATTCCACTTCTATAGAATACGTTCCTTCCTCCACATCCTTTGCCGTTACCGCACTCAGCCCCTCATCGGAAAGCTCATTCTGCGGCCCCAGCTCAGAAGATGATGCCACACTCTCTTCCGCTGCAGACTCTTCTGCCGCTGTGTTTTCTGCCTCTGCAAAGCAGGTAATGGGTGCCATGGAAGCAGAAAGCATCAATATCAATGCTGTTACCTGTAATTTTTTCATGAATTTCTACTCTTTTCTTTTATTATTTTGAAGTCTGGAATTATTACTCAGCGCTTACCTGATCGATAGCTGCCTGTGCATGCTCTACCAGAAGATTCTGAATTGCTTCATTCTCGCCAAGTCCGCGAAGCAGGCACTCTACTTCATATCCGGCATCTTCGAAGGTCTTCTTCCAAGCGCCTTCCTCGTCACCAGCCATATCATTGTTTGCGTGGTCACCAGCTACAATCATCAGAGGCTCAAGAATAACCTTCTTATAATCGCCGGCCTGAACCAGTTCCAGAACATCCTCAAGAGATGGCTCTGCCTCTACAGTGCCGACAAAGTAATTGTCATATCCGTCCTCTGTCAGTTTATCCTGCATTTTAGAATAAACAGCATTTGATTCTGCCTCTGTACCATGGCCCATGAAGATGATAGCAGTCTCGCCGTCATCATAATCAGCAGTCCACTCTGTAATTGCTTTTTCAACTGCAGCAAAGTCTTCGTCAGAAGTCAGCAGCGGCTCGCCAAGTACAACATTCTCAAAAGCGTCTGTATATTCAGCAAGTTCGTTTGCAACATCATTGTACTCAAGGCCATTCATCAGATGAGTAGGCTGTACGACCAGAGTCTTAACTCCGTTATCAACAGCTCTTTCCAAAGCCTGTCCGAAGTTATCAATTACCTCGCCATCGCGGCTCTGTACATGGTCAATGATGATCTGAGCTGTGAAACCTCTTCTTACGGAGTAATCCGGGAAAGCTTTTTCCATTGCATCTTCAATTGCACCGATCGTTGCAACACGGTTATCATTGAAGCTGGTACCAAAGCTTACTACTAACAGTTCGTTCTCACCGATCTCATCCTGGTTTCTGGGATTGTCTTTGGAAGCATCACCGGTTTCGTAGTTTTCTTCATCCTCGGCTTCCTCTGCCTCTTCGCCTTCTTCTGCTTCAACACCTTCTTCTGTAGCCTCAGCTTCCTCAGCAAATGTGCTTACGGAACCCATCATAGTGATCGTGGACACTGCGAGTGCCATAACAAGTGCTTTTACAGTTTTGTTTTTCATTTCTTCCTCCTGTTCTAGAATCGGCTTGGATTCTCCCTGATGTTGATATATTTTCATTTTAGTACATCAGCTTATGTAAGCGGTACAGGAAAAACGGGCATCAAAACAATGATCTGTAAATAAAAAATCCTTCTACATGGGTAAAAGGATTTGACTTCAATCATGAATATACAAAATGTAAGTATATCATCAAAACGGTACAACCAATTACTCGTGATTCGGAACCCGAAGCTCCAGTACCAACAGATAGGCAGGTTTCCTGGCTTATAAATCATCATGCAGGGCTATCTTCCCAGTTTCCCAGTGACTGCAGCGGCTAAACTGCCCGGCCCAACACTCCTTAATTACAGTGACGAGATCGTACAGGATTCTCACCTGTTTCCCTTTTACAAAAACGGATCATTCCGTTTTCTCACCTTCTGTATCTTATGAAATTGTAGTTAGTATAGCACATATAAAAACAATTGGCAATAATTCTTACACGGATTTTACAGAAACTTTTCTGCTCCCTTTTGCTGCTTCTATCAGCATATTTCCCATCCTCAAAATATAAAAATGCCGCCCTTATACAGGAACAGCATTTTTATATTTTCTATATTAGATTCTCCATACTTTTCAGACTGATAGCGAGGGTTGAAGTGTTATGAAGAAGGGCTGACGCAGTTGGCTGGATAACGCCGAAAACACCTAGAAGGATCAGGCCGGTATTGATTCCTACGATCATCCTGTAATTTCCCTGGATCCTTCTCATCAGGCCGTTACTGATCTTTTTCAGTGCAACTACCTGATACAGATTATCTCCGCTCACCGTAATATCTGCAATTTCACGGGCAATTTCTGCACCGTCGCTGATGGCGATTCCCACATCTGCAGCTGAGAGTGCCGGCGAATCATTTACTCCATCGCCGATCATGATCACTTTTTTTCCGGCAGCTTTTTCTTTTTCGATAAACCCTGCTTTATCTTCCGGAAGTACCTCCGAATAATATTCATCCACTCCCACCATACGGGCAATCTCGCAGGCTGTCCGCTCACTGTCGCCAGTCATCATGACCACCTTGCTGATCCCGGAATCCTTCAGGGAACGGATTACTTCTGCTGCCTCTTGCCTCAGCGGATCCTCGATACAGATAACAGCCGCCAGCTCATTTTCAATCGCAAGGTATAAATGGGAACAGCCTGATGGAAGCATCTCAAATTTATGCTGCATTCCGGCTGGTATCGTACATGCCTCATCCTCAAAAACAAAATGATGGCTTCCGATAATGACCTTCTTTCCTTCAATCTTGGAAGAAATCCCATGTGCTACCAGATATTCCACTTTGGAGTGCATCTCATCATGTCCAAGACGCTTTGCTTTCGCAGCATCCACCACTGCTTTTGCCATGGAATGCGGAAAATGCTCTTCCAGGCAGGCAGCGATCCGAAGTAGCTCATCGGGAGCTTCCCCATTAAATGAAATGACATCTACAACCGTTGGACACGCTTTTGTCAAAGTTCCTGTTTTATCAAATACAATGGTATCCGCCTCTGCCACTGCCTCCAGATATTTACCGCCTTTTACCGTCAGGCCGTAAACACTTGCCTCGCGGATAGCTGACAAAACGGAAACCGGCATGGCAAGCTTTAGTGCACAGGAAAAATCAACCATTAAAACAGAGATTGCCTTTGTAGCATTGCGCGTCAGAAGCCAGGTAAGAGCTGTTCCTGCAAAGGTATATGGCACAAGCCTGTCCGCAAGATGCTCCGCCTTACTTTCCAGAGAAGATTTCAGCTTTTCTGACTCCTCGATCATGGAAACGATCTTGTCATACCGTCCTGAGCCGCCTACTTCTCTTACACAGACCGTCAGCTCCCCTTCTTCCACCACTGTTCCTGCATAAACATAGCCGTTGGTATATTTATGTACCGGAAGGGACTCACCGGTAAGAGATGCCTGATTGACCATAGCATCTCCGTCCGTCACAACTCCGTCAAACGGAATTACATTTCCCATATGGATCACTACCTGATCCTCCGCCTGGATCTCAGAAGCAGGTACCAGAATCTCCTGCCCATTCTGCAGCATCCAGACTTTCCCTACATTCAGGGACATGCTTCTGGCAAGATCATCTACAGACTTTTTATGTGTCCATTCTTCCAGGATTTCTCCGATTCCAAGTAAAAACATGACGGAGCTTGCTGTATTAAAATCCTGCCGGATCAGAGAAACTCCGATCGCTGTTGCATCCAGCACCGGTACTTCCAGCTTTCCGGAAGCCAGGGTCTTTAAGCCCCTGTATATATATTTGATCGATTTTATCACAGTAATCCCGGCTCTTACCGGATAAGGAAGAAAGATCCTGCTTCCTGCCTTCAGGACAACGCTGTGAACCAGTTTTTCTTTATAATGATCATTTAGCTGTCTGGAGGAGTTATCCAGGCAGGCTTCCGGTACTTCTACTGTGTCATAGCAAAAACGCCGGAGCAGAAGGATCAACGAACTCCTTTCACCTTCATAGCAAATTGAAACATCCTGTGTCTGCTCACGAACCTTTACAGACGTTATGCCAGACTGCATACTGAGGTAGTATTGAAGCATGTCGGCTTCTTGAAAGGTCATTCTGTCCTGCAGAACATGAATCCGCATACGTCCTTTACCCTCATGCTTAATGACGAATCTCATGCTTCAGTCGCTTCCTCACCTTCAGAATCTCTCACAGTTTCATTTTCTTCTTCACAGAAATCCTCAAATACCTCTGCTTTTGCGGCTCTCTCCTCATTCATCTGTCTTGCATCCTCATAAATGTCTTCCGCATTCTCCTGAAGTGTAGTAGCTGTCTTCATCACACAATCTCTGGCACGAAGAACGGCTGCCGTACAATGCGTATAAAGCTTCTTAGCATCTGCACTAGTTAAAATTTTAATTCCGGCGGTGCCAAACAGCACACCTGCTGCAAAAAGTCCTGATTTCTTAAAGTTAAAGTCTGTCATAAATGTGTCCTCCTCTGTCTCTTATTTATGCTCGTATCCGGTATAGATCGTTAAGATAAAGCAGATTACTGTAGCCCATGCCCAGAATTTATGTTTCTTCATGTTCAATACCTCCTTGCATTCTTCTACAATGGTTACCACCTTATTGTAACTGCATTTTAGGCATTTTCCAGTCCTTTTGTGCTTAATGAGAAATTTTATCCATTTTGTCAGTATTCGATTGCATAAAAATACGGCGGATATCTGATATGTCAGGTATCCGCCATTTTGATCAAACTATTTTTTGTATGTACTTGTACAGATCTGCTGTGTTTCCAGAAGCCCGCCTGATTCGTCATAGATGCTTCGGAAGGTTTTGCAGCTATTCTCATCAATCTGTTCCGTGGACAGCTTTACGGTATTTTCGTTAGTCTTTGTTCCATATATTTTTACATTGACTGCGCCGTTATAATAGCTGGCAGTAATTTTTATGGGATATCCGGTGTTATTCTGGAATCGGAAATCCTGACCGCCGTAAACCACGGCAGCATCCAAACCATCGTCTACATAATCCACTCTTCCGGAATGATTATGGCGTTCCAGAATATCCAGATCCGCATAAAGGCTTGCCACAAACAGCGTTGTGGTAATCTGGCAGATACCGCCGCCGATTCCCTTTTCATGCTCTCCGTTTACGATCACAGTAGCAACCTGATAGCCTCTCTCTGCTGTTCTGGGACCCAGAGCTTCATTGTAGGAAAAAACACCTCCGGGCTGAATCTCCACCCCATTGATCCCTGCTACAGCAAGCTCCAGATTTGTGATCCGCTCCGGAGTTCCGCCGCCGTAAGTGGTATAGCTTCCCAGAAGGTCCAGATAAGGCAGGGCTTCAATATCCTCAGTGGCAATTTCAGGCTGTGTCAGAGTCAGCTCTATGGTGACCGTTTCCCCTTCCTTTGCTGCCTTATACTTCTTTTTGGCAGTCTTACGATCAAAGGAAACTCCTGTTACAGAAGGCGTAATTTCCAGTGTTTTTTCATCAAGAGAGGCATCTGCCGCCTCCTTATAAACCTCCTCGTAACAGGCATCAAAGTCCAACGCTTCCGGTGAGGCATCCACAGTTGGACAATCAATCGACCCTTCAAATTCCTCGGAAGCAATATGCTCCAAAATAATCTTTTTCAGTTCTTCCATATCCGGGGCATTGCCGCTTTTTCCTTTTGTGATGACCAGAGAGGTGTCTGTGACACGCCAGGAGGATTCCACAACCGTCCCGCCTTTTTCAATACCTGAGTCAGAAAGAACAGAATCCAGATTTTTCGTATATGCGGCAAAAGGCATCAGGCTGATTTCCTGTCTGTCCTGCCCGGAATTCATAAAATGGATGCGGTCCGTTCCCCGTTTATACCAGGGACCGTGACCAAGGGAATATGCAGATTCCACAATTTGCTCCGCATCCAGGTCAAGAAGCGGAAAAATAGACACCTGGTAAGT
This sequence comes from Ruminococcus sp. 5_1_39BFAA, assembly GCF_964240875.1. Taxonomy (NCBI): domain Bacteria; kingdom Bacillati; phylum Bacillota; class Clostridia; order Eubacteriales; family Oscillospiraceae; genus Ruminococcus; species Ruminococcus sp. 5_1_39BFAA. Next base: position 34,542 of record NZ_CAXSVO010000011.1, read on the forward strand.
TTCTTCATTTAGCCGGACTGTCATACAGGAATCTTTATATTTGGCTTCGAAATCATCTCTCAGTGCATCTACAGCTTCCTGTTTTTTCATGCCCTGAAGGGAAATGCCGTTTACTGTGATATTTTTCCATATGACATCATCGGAAAGCAAATGGCACCACAGGCTGTATGCACCTGCCAGAAACAGGATTACGATGGCAGCCTTGATCAGGCTGTTTCTCATTTGTCTATTCATACACTATAACCTTTTATCTTCTCGCAAGCTCTCTGGTAATGTCTTCCCAGGTGACGCCCTTTTCCACCATGAGGACCATGGCGTGATACAGGAAATCGGAAATCTCATATTTGATTTCTTCCTTGTCAGGGTTTTTGGCCGCAATGACGATCTCTGTGCACTCCTCTCCCACCTTTTTCAGAATCTTATCGATTCCCTTATCAAAGAGATAATTGGTGTAGGAGCCTTCCTTTGGATGCTCTTTTCTGTCCGCGATCACATCATATACATCCTGAAAAACATGAAGGGGATTGGTGTCATTGTACTCCTTCTTGATTAGCGGCTTAAAGAAGCAGCTTCTGTTTCCGGTATGGCACGCAGCCCCGATCTGGTCAACCTTTGCCAGAATGGTATCATTGTCACAGTCAAGGGTCAGGGATTTTACATACTGAAGATGACCGGAAGTCAGCCCTTTTGTCCAAAGCTCGCTGCGGCTTCTGCTCCAGTAAGTCATTTTTCCGCTTTTTAAGGTAGTGTTGAAGGCTTCTTCATTCATATATGCCATCATCAACACCTGGTCTGTTTTATAATCCTGCACCACCACTGGAATCAGTCCATCGCTGTTCAGCTTAAAGTCAGACCAGGAGATCGCACTCTCAAAGGTATTGACAGGAATATTCAGCGCCTTACACTCTTCCTTAAAGGCCAGAAGATCTGTCCTGGTGCTGCTGACATAGGCACCGCTTAAACCGCCTACTGAATCGCTGGAGAGAAGTTCCAGAAGATTTTCTTTTCTGCTGTCATCTGTGTGGAGCACAACCGGTATCGCGGAAATCTGCGCAATAGAATCCTGAACCGTATCCAGAGCGAGAACGCCTGCGGCATAAGTTTCGATCATGTGCTTATTGGAAGTGAATTCTTCTAAGGCGGAAATGCTCACCATCATTTTTTCTTTACCAAAACGTTTGGAAACCTCTTCCAGAAGATCAATGTTGCTCTGCTTGGAAAAATTCAGAACTGTTTTGGCGCAACCGGCGTAGATCAGCTTTTTTACATCCTCCATGCGCTTAATGTTTCCGGCTGCCACCACCGGAATTTCAGAAGCATCACAGATATCCTTGATCCTGCTGATCGCCTTTTCGTGCTCAGCATCACCGGAAGAAAAGTCGAATACCAGAAGCTCATCTGCTCCGTTGTCGCTGTAAAATCCGGCAAGGGCTTCCACGTCCCCGTCACCGAAAAGATTTCTCTGTCCAAATCCTGTCACAGCCTTTTCTGACTGGAGGTAAAGACAGGGTATCATCAATTTGTTATTCATATCAATTGGTTCTCCTTATTATAAGCTGCCCTTGGTGGAAAGTACATCCGTGATCCTGGGATCAGAAGAAACTGCCATATCCAAAGCCTTTGCAAAACTTTTGAACATGGCTTCTGCCATGTGATGGTTATTTCCAGGGGTCAGCACCTTGATATGCAGGTTCATTCCTGCTGTGTAGGAAATGGCATAGAAAAACTCTTTTACCATCTCTGATGCCATATCTCCGATCTTGTCCGATGTAAACTGAGCATCCCAGGAAAAATAAGGTCGTCCGCACAGATCCACAGCGCAGAGCACCAGGCATTCATCCATGGGAAGGATGCAGCTTCCATAGCGGCGGATCCCCTTTTTGTCCCCAAGTGCCTCTTTGATAGCGGTTCCCAGAACAATACCCGTATCCTCTATGGTGTGGTGATCATCCACATGGAGGTCACCGTGGACACGTACACACAGGTCGAATAAGCCATGGCGTGTAAATCCGTCAAGCATATGGTCAAAAAAACCTACGCCTGTTTCAATATCAGAATATCCGGTACCGTCCAGGGTCAGCTTCAGCTTAATTTCTGTTTCTTTTGTATTTCTCTCAACAGATGCTTCTCTAGCCATATTGCCTCCTCTTATTTTTCTTCGTCCTCAAAACGGACAGCAATGGAATTTGCATGTGCAGTCAACTGCTCAGAGGCGGCAAACTGGATGATGTCCTTATGGATGTCCTTCAGTGCCTGCTGAGAATAGTAGACAATGCTTGATTTCTTTACAAAATCATCAACTGAAAGGGCAGAGAAAAACTTTGCCGTTCCGTTTGTTGGCAGTACATGGTTTGGTCCCGCAAAATAGTCCCCAAGAGGCTCAGAGCTGTATTCTCCGATAAAGATAGCTCCTGCATTTTTTATTTTCATCATGACCTCAAACGGATTTTTTGTCACGATTTCCAGGTGCTCGGAGGCAATCTCATTGGCAGCCTCTACCGCCTGATCCATATTTTCCGCGATCAGGATATAGCCAAAATTTTCCAGGGACTTCTCAATGATCTCTCTTCTGGAAAGAACCTTCAAAAAGCCCTGAATCTCTCTTTCTACGTTTTCTGCCAGCTCTTTGCTGGTGGTGATCAAAATAGCAGATGCCAGCTCGTCATGCTCTGCCTGAGAAAGAAGATCAGCGGCCACATAACGTGGATTTGCCGTCTCATCTGCCAGAACCAGGATCTCACTTGGTCCGGCGATGGAATCAATACTCACATGTCCGTAAACTGCCTTCTTTGCAAGAGCAACAAAAATATTACCCGGTCCTACGATTTTGTCTGCCTTTTTGATGCTTTCTGTGCCGTATGCCAAAGCGCCGATGGCCTGTGCGCCGCCCACCTTGTAAATCTCGTCAGCTCCTGCTTCTTTTGCAGCCACAAGGGTAGAAGGATTTACCTTTCCATCCTTACCAGGCGGTGTGGTCATCACAATGTGGGGTACGCCTGCTACTTTGGCAGGAACAATGTTCATAAGGACAGAGGAAGGGTAAACGGCCTTGCCGCCGGGAACATATACACCTACACGATCTAAAGGTGTCACCTTCTGACCAAGCATGGTTCCCGCCTCTGTGCTGGTAAACCAACTGTTCTGTCTCTGCTTTTCATGGTAGCTTCTGATATTTACAAGAGCTTTCCGGATGACATCGATCAGGGAAGCATCCACTTTTTTGTAGGCTTCCTGAATCTCCTCTTCTGTCACACGGATTGTTTCCCTGGTAACCTCTACCTTATCAAATTCCTTCGTATATGCAAAAAGAGCTTCATCCCCTTCTGCCTTTACCCTTGCCAGAATGTCTGCAACAGCAGCCTCAAATTTACCGTAATTATTAGGGCTGCGTTTCAGCAGATTTTCCAGAAGGTCCCTGGTTGTTTCTTCTGTCAGTGTCACTGTACGCATCTTGTTATCGTCCTTCCTGCTTTTCGATAGTCTATAATACTTCCCGTAAATCTTCAATAAGTTTTCGGATTCTTTCATCTTCCATTTTCATGCTGACCTGGTTTACTACCATGCGGGCGGAAAGGGGGCATACCTCCTCCAGTACCTTCAGGCCGTTTTCTCTTAAAGTGCTTCCTGTCTCCACAATGTCCACGATCACCTCGGAAAGACCCACTATAGGCGCAAGCTCAATGGAACCGTTCAGTTTTATGATCTCAACAGTCTGGTGCTTTTTATTATAGAAGTAATCCTTTGCAATATTGGGATACTTAGTCGCCACCCGGATAAGCTGATTGGACTGAAGCACCGACCTTGCGCTTTCCGGTCCGCAGACGCACATGCGGCAGGCACCAAAGCCCAAGTCCATAACCTCATAAAGCTTCCTGCCCTCTTCCAGGAGGGTATCCTTTCCCACCACACCGATGTCTGCTGCACCGTACTCTACGTAGGTAGGCACATCAGGACCTTTTGCGAGGAAAAATTTAAGCTTCAGCTCTTCATTTACAAAAATCAGTTTTCGGGAATCCTTGTCACGCATCTCCTCACAGGTGATGCCGATCTTTTCCAGGATATCAAGTGTTTTATTTGCCAGTCTACCCTTTGTCAGGGCAAATGTCAGGTATCTCATGTTAATCCTCCTTTTCCAGACGCAGTGCTACTTTCTTGCCCTGGGTGCGAAGCTCCTTTGCCCTGGCGATCGCCTGTGCCCTGTCTTCTTTTTTATAGAAAAGGACGATCACCTCATCTTCCTCTGGCAGGCTGATCTTCTGTCTTGACAATGCCAAAAGAAGGTTGTCCACCACAATGGCAAAACCGATGGAGGCAGCAGGCTTTCCAAAATGCTTCATCAGCTCATTGTAGCGCCCTCCCTTGATCAGCGGTTCTCCGGTGCCGTAGGTAAATGCCTGGAAAATAATGCCCGTATAATAGTGATATTTACTCAGCATTGCAAAATCAAAGGTTACATATTTCTCATACCCGTAATCCTTCAGGATTTCGTAGATTTCCTCAAGGCGAGCCACTGCAGCCAGCGCATTCTTATTATCCGTCATGGATTTTGCTTTTTCCAGGATCTCCACAGAACCGAACATCTGCGGAAGCTGTGAAAATACCTTAGCAGTCGAATCGTCAAGCTTCTGCTCCTGCACCAGTTCTTCCACACCAAAATAGTTTTTCTGGGAGATCAATGCACGGAGCTGCTCCTGGGAATCCGCATCCATTCCTGTCTGTGCCAAAATGGATTTAAAATAATCTACCTGTCCTACGCTTACCTGGAAATCCTTAAGCCCCGCAGCAAGAAGGCATTCCACGGTCATTGCCAGAAGCTCCGCATCCGCTTCGGGAGAATCATCCCCGATCCTTTCCACTCCCATCTGCGTTGTTTCCTTTAACCTTCCCCGGAAGCTTGAATTATTGATAAACGTATTTCCGGTATAGCAAAGGCTGACAACTTCACTTTCCGGTGAAAAATAGGTTGCGCAGGCTCTGGATACGGAAGGTGTAAAATCCGGCCTGAGTACCAGAGTATTCCCTTCCCTGTCAAAAAATTTGTATAGTTCCCTGGACGGGATCGTTCCGACCTCTCTGCTGAAAACCTCAAAATATTCAAAGGTCGGTGTTTCTATATCCTGATAGCCGTACTGATGGAACACATGATGAAGCTTTTTCTGAAGGTTCCTCTTCTGGCTGCATTCTCCATTGTAAATATCCCGTACACCCTCCGGTGTATGAAAAATTCTCTGCATGTTGTATCCTCCGTAATGAAAATAATTGAGTACTGTGTTGAGAATCCTGTTTATTAAATACTTTAGCACGCTACCATGGTAGCATACCGTAGCATTATATCCTTTAGAATTATAGTGGAATTGTATGGGAATGTCAATCCCGCATTTTCAGGTCCTTTTGCAGTCCTTCCAGATAGGGAATGAGAAATCCACTCTTTTTCGGAAGATAAAAGTCCGGATCAAGCTCTTCACGGCGAAAGCTTTTTCTGCCTCCGTCCTCCCTGCGCTCCCAGAAAGCCATTAAATTCCGAAGCGGCAGATAATAAAAAAGATCAAGGTGACTAAAAAAAAGAAGAAAAAATGCCACGCCGTTCTGTCCTTCAAAGTCCCTCATGAAATCCACCTGATGGGGGTGGATGTTTGCAAGAGGGAAGGTCTCAGCGCTGCATTCCTTTGCATCAAAGCAGACAGGAATCCCCTGTACTGCTCCAATATAATCCACCGTACTGCGCTGGTCAAAATAGGCCAGCGTAATATGGCGGTGTTCTTTATCCATGCGTACCGGGGTAATGGGGGTCGGGACTTTCTGGATCAGAGCCAGCCCCTTTTCCCGGTACTGTTCATTTGTCCTGTTTACCAGGTCCTCCAGAGTAGAACCCCTTAAACCTCTGCTGTTCCAGGTTGCCATAGCTTATGTACTCCTTTCGGACAGCTATTTCAGAAGTTTTATAGACGGATAATATCTCACAATGGCTTTTCCCACGATCTGGTCAAAGCGTACAAAAGTATTTTTCCAGTAACGGGAGTCCTTGGAATTATTGCGGTTATCCCCAAGCATAAAGTAACAGTCCTCCGGCACCTCATAAGGCCCGAAACTTCCATACATAGGCTCCGGTATAAAAGAGTCATCAAGAGGTGTTTCCGAACCGTCAATGTAAACCTTTCCGTCTACGATCTCAACGGTTTCACCTGGAAGCCCGATCACACGCTTGATAAAAAGCTGGCTCTCATCATCCGGGTATTTAAAGATTACAATATCAAACCGTTCCGGGTCCTTAACCTTTTTGGATATCTCATTGCCAAAAAGATTAAGGTTGACGCCATATGAAAGACGAAAACCAAAAATGCGGTCCTTGGTCATAATTGTTTTTTCCATGGAAGCGGATGGGATTCTCGCGTTGATCAAAACCACGTTGTTGAGAAAAAGGACCACAACTACCACAATGACGATCATTTTTACATAATCCCAGATTTCATGCCAGATTTTCATAATATTTATTCTCCTCTAATTGTTCATCCTTCAATATATGTTGAAAAAGCTCAGGCAAGGGAGCCTGAAAGGTTCTGCCTGACAGATAGGAAAGTTTTCCCGTGATCTCCGGGATCTCCAGACGGAAGGCGTGGAGAAGCTGGTGATCTAAGTGATACGCTTCACGGTAATACTTATTATATGTTTTATCTCCATATTTGGTATCTCCAGCCAGAGGATGCCCCATGCTGGCCAGGTGTGCGCGTATCTGGTGCGGCCTTCCTGTAATCAGCTCAACCTCAAGAAGCGTGGAACGCCCGCTGCTGCCAAGAGGACGGTACCTTGTCTCAATAGGAAGAGCTCCCTCCCGCATTTCTTCATATACTGTTACTTTATTACATTTTTCGTCTTTATGCAAATATCCTTTGATATATTTTTCATTTTTTATGGTTCCTTTTGCAAGGCAGAGATAATATTTGTGAAGCGTTCTGTCATGGAAAAGCCTGGAAAGCTCCTGAAGGCCTGTCAGACTTTTCCCCGCAGCCACGATTCCGCTGGTGTTCCGGTCCAGCCTGTTGCACACCGAAGGTTTAAAGGTTCTAAGTGCCTCGCCGGTGATTGCCTGCTCCTTCAGAAGATACCCTATCAGATATTCCACCAGTGATGCTTCCCGGTTATCTGCAGGCTGAGAAAGCATTCCCGCAGGCTTGTTGATCAGAATTACATCCTCATCCTCATAAAGAACCGAAATCTCACATTGGGCGGCGGAAAGGCACTCCACCGGACTGCCGGAGAATTTCTCGAAGGTTTCGTCGCTTAAAAACAGCTTTACATGATCCCCAACAGAGAGCTTTTCATTACCTGTAGCTTTTTTGCCGTTCAGAGTAATGTTTTTCTTTCGCATCATTTTATAAAAAAAGCTTTTCGGCGCTTCCTTTAAGAGCTTTGTAAGATATTTGTCAAATCGCTGCCCCGCTTCATTGGTTTCTATAATAAATTCCTTCATGCCTGCTCCTAGATACAAAGTCTCAGAATGGTGTGCTTGACCATATCGTTTCTGGTATAACCCGGATAACGTTCATCCGGTGTGAACTTGATGCCGCTTTCCAGGGATTCCATATGCTGATTCATGGAATCCAGGCGCTCCAGGAATGTATTTAGCTCCTTCAGGATCTTAAAATCAATCTTGTAACCGTTTTTCCGCACCAGCTTCTGGGCTTCGGATGCCATGAATGCGGAATCGATCTTAGGGTCGCTGCTATAGCCGACCACTGTATTTCCGCATATGGCAATCGCATCAATATATGCGCTTTTTTCATAAAAGGTCATATACATTTCATATGCCATTACCAGGTTTCCCTGATGAGTACGTATCTGATCATAAAGCTTTTCATCCATGGGTTTTCGCATGGCGATCATGATCAGATCTACAATGGATTTACACCCGGGCAGGCAGCCAACCACTGCGATCACTGTCCAGATCGTATTTCGGGTGCCGTGATAGGCCCACATGGTAAAAAAGATAAACAGGGGAACGCCCAGAAGGATCGCCGTAATGATGATCCGGCGCTTTCTTTCCTTTTTGAAATAGCCGAAATCCCCTTTTTGAATTTTATTTTTTCTGTTTTTTTCGGTTTTGCTCATCAAAACACTCCTATTTTTTCTTTTTTCCCGCATGTACATTTCGGATTGTCTTCTTTTTCGGCGTTCTGATAACACCTGAATGGGTATCCTGCTTTTTGGAAATCGGTCGGATCAGGCATTTTTCTCCATATCCTACTAAATCCATACGCCCGGCAATCCGCAGCCCTTCCAGTACCAGCTCCCGGTTGGCAGGATTCTTGTACTGCATCAGAGCCCGCTGGATGGCTTTTTCATGGGGATTTTTCGGAACATATACCTTCTCCCCTGTCAGCGGATGGATGCCGGTATAATACATACAGGTGGAAAGGGTGGACGGAGTTGGATAAAAATCCTGTACCTGTTCCGGTGTAAAGCCCAGATCACGCACATACTCTGCCAGCTTTACCGCTTCCTTCATGGTACATCCCGGATGGGAGGACATAAAGTAGGGAACCGCATATTGCTGTATGCCTGCCCGCTTATTTTCCCTGTCAAATTCCTTTAAAAACTGTTCGTAAACCTTATGGGAGGGCTTTCCCATATATTTCAGTACCTCATCGGAAACATGCTCCGGAGCCACGCGGAGCTGACCGCTGACATGATACCTGGCAAGCTCCTGCAAAAAAGTCTTGTCCGGATCCGCCAGAACATAATCAAATCGCACACCCGAACGGACAAATACTTTTTTTATCTTTGGCAAAGCACGAAGCTTACGGAGAAGGGAAACATAGTCCTTATGGTCCGCCACCAGATTTTTACATGGCGTAGGAAAAAGGCACTGTCTGTTCTGGCAGACTCCCTTTGTAAGCTGCTTATCGCAGGAGGGGCGTCTGAAATCAGCGGTTGGTCCTCCCACATCATGGATATAGCCTTTAAAATCCGGGTCCTGGGTCATCTTAATTGCCTCAGTCAGAATGGATTCATGGCTTCTGGTCTGAAGGATCCTTCCCTGGTGGAAGGTCAGGGCACAGAAATTGCATCCGCCGAAGCAGCCCCGATTGCTTGTGAGGCTGAACTTAACCTCCTCCAAAGCGGGGATTCCCCCATCCTTCTCATATACAGGATGGTACCGGCCCGTGTATGGCAGCCCATAAATGTCATCCATTTCCTCACCGGAGAGAGGCATAGAAGGAGGATTCTGTACAATATAGCCTTTATTTCCATAGGATTCCGCCATTGGTCTGGCTGTAAAGGGGTCTGTATTTTTATACTGGATACCAAAGCTTTTGGCATAGGCGTTTTTGTCTGCCTGAATTTCCTCAAAGGACGGCAGGATAACAGGATCATACGCTTTTGACAGGTCCCTGCTTTTGTAAACCGTCCCTGATACATAGGTGATTTCTCCAACAGGAATTCCGCTTTCCAGCGCCTCCGCGATCTCTAAAACAGAATGCTCTCCCATTCCATAGGAAATAAGGTCAGCGCCGGAATCCAGCAAAACGCTGTGCTTTACTTTGTTATCCCAGTAATCATAATGGGCAAGCCTGCGCAGACTTGCCTCAATTCCGCCCAGGATGATGGGCGTTTTTTTGTAAGTCTGGCGGATGAGATTGCTGTATACGATCACCGCCCGGTCAGGCCGAAGCCCCATTTTGCCACCGGGAGAATAGGCATCCTTTTGTCTGTGCTTTTTGGAAACCGTATAATGATTTACCATGGAATCCATATTTCCCGCTGTCACCAGAAAACCAAGACGCGGTTCCCCGAACACCTGGATGCTCTCCTTCCTTTTCCAGTCCGGCTGTGGGATCATGCCCACACGGTATCCGCGGCTTTCCAGAAGACGGCTGATTATGGCAGCGCCAAAAGAGGAATGGTCTACGTAGGCATCTCCTGTCACATAGACGAAATCAACCTGCTCCCATCCTCTTTCTCTCATCTCTTTTTTTGTTATCGGCAAAAAATTTTGCATCTATGTTTCCTCGTAAGAGCCCTCTATTACCTGGTGATACGAGGTAATAAAGTAGTCGGCTGTTTCTTTTTTCTCTTTTTCCTGCGGACGGCTGTAACGGTCATCCACTGCACAGACGCGCATTCCTGCATTTTTTCCGGCAAGAATGCCGGGAATGATGTCCTCAAACACAAGACACTGCGAAACTTCTGTGTGAAGCTGACGCGCCGCTTCCAGGTATACATCCGGCGCTGGTTTTCCTTTGTTGACCTGACAGGAGGTAATGATGCTGTCAAAATACTCCCGGACGCCGTGGCTTTTCAGCACCGCATCAATGAGACCGTAGGAATTGCTGGAGGCTACTGCCAGCCGTATGTTCTTTTCTTTTAAATATGCGATGAATTCCTTTGCACCTGGTTTTAATGGAACGGCTGTGCAGTAGGCATCCATTGCCATATCCTGCCAGACCTGCTTGATTTCTTCCACGGTTTCAGGAAGGGAAAAACGTTTTTTAAAATAGACGGCAGTTTCTGTAAAGCTCATTCCTTCCAGATCATTTTGCAGACCAGCAGGCACTGTGAGACCATATTTTCCTAAAAAATCAATGTCAATCTGGCTCCACACCCACATGGAGTCCACAAGTGTCCCATCCAGGTCAAAAATTACGGCTTCGATTTCTGTCAGCATGTGTACCTCCCTCTTAAGGAAGTTCGATTCACTAAATTCGAGCGGCGCCATAGGCTTGCTCTCATTAAGTTCCTTCGAACTAAGTTCGCACTAAGCTCTGTCTGCGCCTTACGCTTGCCAATCGCTAAGTGCTCTACTTATTATCATGATAAACCGCCTGTGCGCGGTAGCCTTCGGCGATGATGTCAAGCTGTCTGTGAAAACGCTCCAACTGCTGCAGATCCTTGGTGCGGAAAACACGAAGGAACTCGGTCTGGATCTTCATAACTTCACGCTTGTTGGACAAGCGGTAAAGATTTTCAATATTGTTCAGAATATCCTTCACCAGATTGGACTGCATCTGGGAAGAATTCTGCGCATCCATAATCTCATTCCGCACAGAAGACATCTCATGGTCAAGAGATATGATCGCATCCGCAGCATTGCTCAGGCGCTCTGCAACATGAGGAGGCATATCTCCTTTATACTTATATTGCAGGGAGTGCTCTATGGTGGCCCAGAAGTTCATGGCCATAGTCCGGATCTGGATCTCAGCCTGCAGCTTCTTCGGTCCGTCAAGAGTTTCCACTGTATAATAGATGATCAAATGATAGCTTCGATAGCCGCTCTGCTTAATATGCTTGAGATAATTCTTTTCGCTTTTTATGGTCATATCCGTGCGTTTTTGAATAATTGATGCAACAGTATCAATGTCTTCCTCAAACTGGCAGATGATACGGATGCCCGCAATATCCTCGATCTCTTCTTCCATTTTTTCCATGGGGATATGCTTACGCTGCATTTTTTCCAGGATACTGGATACGCTTTTTACCCTGCCGCTCACCTGCTCGATCGGGGAATACAGATCATTTTCTCTATGTTCACTGATAATGTGCTCAAATTTTACTGTCAGCTCTTTTACAGCCAGTTCATAGGGGCATAAGATGCTTCTCCATAACTGTATTTCCATACTACTCGCTCCTTACAAAACATGGATATTTCTTATTTCCTTTGTTTCCCATATCCATACGTAAACCTCATTATAGCACAGATTCCGGAAAATTTCTCGCTAATATGTATAGTTTATAATTTTTTAACATCGTTTGTTCTCCATTGCCCGCAGAATCCAATAAGGATTCACGCTCAGTTCCTCCTGCTCAGGGGTTCTGATGTAAATTCCAAGATGAAGATGAACCGGAAACTGCCCGGAGGTCCCTTCCGGACCGTACCCGGTGTCTCCCATATACCCCAGGATATCCCCTGCCTTTATCGTCTCCCCTATCCGGAAAGCTCTGTCATATTCGGAAAAATGGGCATAATAAAAATATCCGCCTGATGGAGAACGTATGCCAATCCGGTATCCTCCAAGGGGAAGCCAGCCAATCTGTTCCACACGTCCGTCTGTCATGGAAAGCACCGGATAATACCCGGGTATTGTCACCTTACCAAATAAATCCGTCCCCTCATGTGTCCGGTCTCCTCCAAAGCTTCGCGGCGCACCAAAGCTGTCCTCGTAGGAAATGTCACAGCCTGGTATCGGAAAGCACATAAGGTCATTCCAAATAGCTTCGTAGCAGCTTTTTAAAAGTACATACTCATCAGGCTTATATTTCAAAAATGGCTCTCTGTCCGTAGAAATGTGCTCAGGAAAGAAATCACCCCGCAGCATCGTAACGGTGAGCAGGTCACCCAAATTTCCTTCCTCATTTGCCCTCTCTGTAATCTCCCCATAGAGCTCCGGTGTGAGATGCTGGCTGCGAAAATCGTCCTGGCTGTATGTATCCTGCTTCAAAACAGATACCTGGCTTCGCTCCAGAATCACATTCTGCAGGGAGTAAACAGACAGAATAAGAAAAAACAGAACCGGAATCCATCTTTTCAAACTGGCTTTCATGGCGCACCTCCCCATATCCTATATAGTATATGAGAAAATGCGAATCTTAGAACCATATATAAAAAAGTGTGCGCCAGCAACCATATTCCTCTTGCGCGAAGTGCGCATCCCCGCAGCGTGAGCTGCGTTTTTTGTTTCAAAGGAAAGTTCCTCAGGCTTCCACGCGGAACAAAATGGAGTACTTTCCTATGAAACGGAAAAAGGCTGCAAAAAGCAGCCCTTTCATCAGTCTTTCAAGTTTTTGAGGACCTCAAGGAGATAATTCCACACACGCTCAGTAGAGGCTATGCTCAAAAGCTCTTCAGAGGTATGGATATCTTTCATATCCGGTCCCAAAGATACACAGTCAAGTCCTTCCATTTTTTCATAGAAAAGTCCGCATTCCAGTCCGGCATGGATTGCTATCACTTCCGGCTTTTCCCCGTACATTTCTTCGTAGACTGCAACCATCTTATCACGAAGCGGGGAATCCTTTCTGTATTCCCATGCCGGATAAGCGCCCTGGATCTCGTAATCACCTCCAAGGAATTCCGTCACATATTCTACTTTATTGGAAAGGGCTTCACTGGCAGCGCCTATGGAGCTGCGGATGCTGTTTACTGCCCATAATTCATCTTCTTTCAGCTTCAATATGCCAAGGTTGGAGGAGGTCTCCACAAGACCCTGGATCGTGCCGCTCATTTTTGCAATGCCCCAGGGACAATTCATCAGGAAGAAAAGAACCTTTTCCCTGCTGGTAGGGTGAAGGACCATTGCAGTTTTTTCACCAAGATCTGTAACCTGAATAGTAATCCCTTCGTCAGTGCCTGTATATTCATCACGCAGCTTCAACTGGGCTTCCAGTGCGTAAGACTCTATATTTCCCTGGTCCTCCGGTGTGATCATAATCTCTGCGGTACACTCTCTGGTGATGGCATTGTCCTTCTGACCGCCTTCCAGTGAAAGAAGCTCATAATGATAAAGCTTTTTCATGCCATAAAGGAAACGTCCCATCAAAATATTGGCATTTGCACGATTTTTATCAATCTCAGCACCGGAATGTCCACCCATAAGGCCACAGATTTTTACCTTAAGGATCTTTCCTGTTCCCTCAACCCTCTGAACAGGAAGATAGGAGTTTCCGGAAAGGCCGCCTGCGCAGCTTACCCAAAGGCTTCCCTCTGCTTCGGAATCCAGGTTCAGCAGTCTTCTGCCCTTTAAAACACTGCAGTCCAGTCCTGCTGCTCCCAGAAGGCCGATCTCTTCATCTACCGTGATGAGAATTTCCAGGGGAGGATGGGGAATGTCTGTGCTGTCAAGAAGTGCAAGGCCATATGCCACTGCAATTCCATCGTCACCGCCCAGCGTTGTGCCGTTTGCAGAAACATATCCATCCACAACAGAAAGCTTCAGCCCATCTTTTGTAAAATCATGCTCCACATCAGGACGCTTTTCACATACCATATCCATATGTCCCTGAATGATTACGGTAGGTGAATTTTCGTAGCCGCTGGTTCCCGGCTTATAAATGACCACATTATTCAGTTCATCCTGTACATAATCAAAGCCATGATCCTTTGCAAAGCTTACCAGATAATCACTGATCTGCTTTGTGTTTCCCGAACCATGGGGAATTTTGCAAATTTCTTCAAAATAGTGAAAGACTTTTTTGGGTTCACAGTTTTCTAAAACTGCCATATCCATACACCTCCGATAATAAGAACTGTTCATTTATCTTCATAAAAACCATATACTTTAGAAAAAAGCTATGGTCGAATATGAAACTGATTTTTTTGCGCATCAAGAAAAGACTGCCCTTTGCAGGCATTGTCCTGCTTCTCTGTTTTTTATTGAAATATCCTGCCGAAGCTCTGGATGCTTCCAGAGACGGACTGAAGCTCTGGATGAACACATTGATTCCAACACTGCTTCCTTTTATTATTTTAACCGGATTTCTCGTACATACTGATGGAATCGAAAAAATCTTAAAACCTTTTTCCGGCTTATTCCGGATACTGTTGGGGCTTTCCCCAAACGGAGCCTACGTATGCTTTTTGGGACTTCTCTGCGGATATCCCATGGGAGCCAAGCTGGCTGCCGATTTATACCAGTATGGAAAGATCAGCAGGCGGGAAGCAGAGTATCTTTTAACATTCTGCAATAACCCAAGTCCCGCTTTTCTCACCACTTATCTGGCGCAGATCTGCCTGGAAGGAAGGGTGAGCACAGCAAAGCTGCTGGGAATCATGATACTGTCAGATGTTCTTTGTATGCTTTTTTTTCGCTTTACTGTCTACAGAAATCATACGGTTTCATCAACCAATTTAATAGCAAAACCGCTTACTGCCACAGGCAGGAGCGATTCAAAAAAAGAGACACCCTCTGTCAGCTCCGCAGGAGCTATCATAGATGCCTCAATCATGAACGGATTTGAAACCATTGCCCGGCTTGGGGGCTACATTCTGCTCTTTTCCATCCTGTCCGCCTGTATCAGCCATTTCTGGTGCTTTTCACAGACGGTAAAATATCTGGTACTGGGCATAATGGAAATCACCACCGGCCTGCATCAGCTCGCCGCATCGGCATTTTCCTATCCTCTCAAATTTCTGTGCTCCATGACCATGACCGCTTTTGGCGGCCTTTGTATTATGGCACAGACAAAAAGCGTATTGGAGGGAAAGCTATCCCTTCGCCCTTACGCTTCTGCCAAATGCCTGAACGCTGCGGTCACAGCGATAATAATCTTAGTTATCTCCTAACTCGTCAAGCAGAGCCTCATCCTCCTGCTCCGGTGCCTGATAGGAATTAGAAATAGCGGCTGCCTGTGCAGTCTGGGGAGCAAGCTCCTGACGGTTATGATTTACTACCTCCAGACAGCTCTGAAGTGCCTCGATAAATCCTTTGTATTTTCCGCCTGCATCCTCTAAGGTCTGATTCAGGACAGCGCCGATATTTGCCATCATGTCGTCTGTGTAAGTGATGGCGCTTAAACGGATACTATTGGCATCCTGTGTAGCGGAATCAAGAATGTCCTGCGCCTGACGGTTCGCTGCGTTGATGGTCTCATTTGCCTGCGCATAAGCCTTCTGCATGATCTCATGCTGTGTTACCAGCTCCTGCGCCTTAGCCTGTGCATCGGCAATGAGGCTGTCAGCCTTTGCCTGTGCATCCTCTAAAATGGCATCTTTATTACTGATGATCTTCTGGTAACGCTTGATCTCATCCGGAGTCTTCAGACGGAGTTCACGTAAAAGCTCTTCAATCTCCTCTTTATTTACAACAATCTTTGTCGTAGAAAGCGGCTGGTATTTACAACTGTCTACGTACTCTTCGATTTCCTCAATGATTTGTTCAATTCTGCTGCTCATAGTATACTCTCCTTATTTTCTCTATTTCTGGGCTTTGTGTAGCTTTTGCATCACTGCCTGGATGATCTCAGGCGGGGCGAATTTGCTTAAGTCACCTCCGAAGTATGCTACCTCTTTCATAATTGTGGAACTCAAATATGCGTATTCCAGACTGGTGGTTAAAAACACGGTATCAACATCAGGTGCCAGAACGCGGTTCGTCTGAGCCATCTGCAGCTCATACTCAAAATCTGTTACAGCACGCAGTCCGCGGATAATAACCTGAGCCTGGTTCTCTCTTGCAAAATTCACAGAAAGCCCCTCAAAAGCTTTAATCTCTACATTTGGAATATGTTCCGTTGCCTTTTCTAGTATATTAACACGTTCTTCCGCAGAAAACAACGGACTTTTTGCAGAATTATGCAAAACTCCGACGATTACCCTATCGAAAGATACGCTGGCACGCTGAATCACATCCAGGTGACCATAAGTAGCCGGGTCAAAGCTGCCCGGATAAACAGCTACTACCATGTGCTTTTCTCACTTTCTCCTGCATAAAAATACATGCTTGTTGGTTTTATATTCTTTTGAACGAAGCTGCCGGTATCCTAACTCATCTGCATAATCAAAGCTGGTATGTAAATCCGCTTCTACAATGATCAGGGTATTCTCATCCAGGATGGCACTGTCAGACAGATATTCAAGCACCTGCCGTTCCAGCTCC
Organism: Ruminococcus sp. 5_1_39BFAA; assembly: GCF_964240875.1. Taxonomy (NCBI): domain Bacteria; kingdom Bacillati; phylum Bacillota; class Clostridia; order Eubacteriales; family Oscillospiraceae; genus Ruminococcus; species Ruminococcus sp. 5_1_39BFAA. The sequence goes on from NZ_CAXSVO010000011.1 coordinate 51,128, forward strand.
TGATTGTACGGCGGGTCCATAAATATACAGCCAAAGGTTCCCTTTCCCTCCAGGGAGCGGAGAGCCTGCAGCACGTCCATGTTTAGCAGTTTACCATCATCTGCAAGTTTTGTAAATGAAAGATTTTCTCTGATACAGGCACAGGCCCGGGGATTTTTTTCCACGAAGACAGCATTGGCAGCACCGCGGCTTAATGCTTCGATACCGATCGCGCCGCTTCCGCTGAACAGATCGAGAAAACGGCAGCCTAATAATTCCGGCTGCAGAATGTTAAACAAAGTCTCTTTTATACGATCCGTGGTAGGGCGCGTGTCTTTGCCCGGCACGGTTTTTAAATTCAAACGTCTTGCTTTTCCTGCGATGACTCTCATTTCAGATTCAGTCTCCAATCCAGATCGCCGCGTGCCAATCCAAGAATCAAAAGCTCTGCAGTGGCAATATTCGTCGCTACCGGAATATTATACTGGTCGCAGCGTTTTACAATTGCGGTGATATCAGGCTCTTTCGGGTCGATCATAACGGGATTGTAGAAAAGGATAACCATATCCAGATCCTGACGTTCCACCATCTCCATAAACTGCTTGTCTCCACCGATACTTCCTGCCAAAAATTTGTGTACATGAAGGCTGGTCGCCTCTTCTATTCTTCTGCCAGTGGTTCCGGTAGCATAAACCTCATGCTTTGCAAGAATATTTTTATAGGCGATACAGAAATCTTCTATGAGGACTTTCTTACTGTTGTGTGCAATGATACCTAAATTCATAGTTCACCTCTCCTATTTTCACCAATACATTCTTGTTTTTATATCTTTCAAATTCGACTTTTCAGTTCATTATAACAAATAGCTAAAAGAAGTGCAATTAAATCTTACAAAATATACAAAATTCACAGTTTGTTAATATTTACAAATTTCTGCCAATATATGAAAGAACTTCTAGTGTATTATTTTTTCTTTTTCACATACTAGGATTGTAACATCAATCGTAACTGTCCGGCAGACATCATCTCTGAGGTGGTGACTGAATAAACGGTCAGTTACCACCAAATTTTAAAACAACCAAGGAGGAAATTAAAATGTCAAACAACACTTCTTCTAACAGAGCAGTCGTACCGGAAGCAAAGGGAGCATTAGACCGTTTCAAATTCGAGGTAGCAAACGAGCTGGGTGTGCCGCTTACTGACGGTTACAACGGAAACCTGACTTCCAAACAGAACGGAAGCGTAGGCGGATATATGGTCAAGAAAATGATCGAGGCACAGGAAAGACAGATGTCCACCGGCAGCCAGGGCGGCCAGTACTAAAAAATAGCGATTCTAAATAACTGAGCCGAATAAAAAGACAGCGCCCCTTATAACTGACAGAAGTTATAAAGGGCGTTGTTTTTTATCTCTGCTTTACAGCCAGCGCAATGGAAACATCCGGCGCAGAATAAGGGATCAGGGTCGCCTGCAGTGCATGGTAAATATCAGATTTACCCGGCCATACCGTTCCGATCACACAGTTGTTTTCATCCAATTGATGGAACCAGGACCCGGTTTCGTGGTCTGCCACCTTTTCATCCAGATATTTCATAAACTGTTCATAGTCATCAGCATACTTCTGTTTTCCTGTTACATGATAAAGGACGGAAGAGGTGTTGATCGCTTCTGCTAGAGTCCAGTGCATCCTGTCATGAACCACCGGTTTTCCGTTCCAGTCAGTTGTATATACGATTCCCGGCGCTCCGTCTGCATTCCAGGCATCAGCGACTGCTCTGTTGTACAGGCTTTCCGCAGCTTCTATATATTTTCCTGCACCCTCTCTGTTCTCTTTGTAAGTGGAAAGTGCCCACTGAGTGATCAGTCTGGCCCACTCGATTCCGTGTCCCGGAGTTGCACCGTAAGGTTTAAACTGGTCGTCAGGCTTCTCTTTATTACACTCCAGGTTCGGTTCCCAGCCTTTTGAGAAATGCTCAGGGATTCTCCAGCTATTTCCGGAAGCCCATATAAGCACCTGATCAATGATACGTCCTGCTCTGACACGGTACTCTTCTTTTCCGGCAACGTCCGCAGCAGCTAAAAATGCTTCAACGCTGTGCATATTTGCATTCAGTCCACGATAGTCATCCAGAACGGTAAATTCCGTGTTCCAGGTATCACAGGAAAGTCCTTCCTCCTCATTCCAGAAACGCAGATCATACAGCTCCACTGCATCGCGAAGGAGTTCCTCTGCCCCGGGAATTTCAGCAAGCAGCGCTGAGGTTGCAGCCAGGATCACAAACGCATGGGCATAGCACTGTTTATTAGGAAGAATTTCGTTTTCTGCCGTCAGCCCTGCATACCAGCCGCCGTTTTTTTCATCATGAAGCTCGCCTCTAAGACCTTTTATGGCTGCGGCTGCCAGCTCCCGGCTCCCCTCATGTCCAAGGAAGGTTCCAATGCTATAAACATGGGCCATACGGCTTGTGATCCATGTTTCACGGCTGCGATCCTTCCATGGGGTTCCGTCATCTCCTAAATAATAGGAAGAACCTCCCGGAGACGGAAACTGATGTCCAAAGGACAGAAGTCCCTCAGTCAGCCCCTTTAAAAACTGCTTGTTTTCCTCTGTGTCAATCTGATATTTTTTGCTCATATATATTTCCTCCTATATTATTTTCCTCATTCATACAGGTATTTCCAGGGTACATCCTCAGTCAGTCCGTCAAAGTTATCCCTTGTGATCTCTTCCAGCATTCCATCGCTCCCAAGCCGAAGCAGCCGGTCCGATAGAGAAATGGAATCCGACAGATTCATCGTGAGGATCACCACTGCGATTCCGCGGTTCAGCAGCATTTCCAGAAGCTGCCACACAAACATGCGGTGCGGCAGGTCAGTCCCTTTAAAAGGCTGGATGCAAAATACCACCTTTGGTCTTTGAAGCAGTACCCTGGTATACACCAGCTTGTATTTCTGTCTCTGGGTAAGCTGCTCCATAGGCTTATAAAAAACTTCCTCCCCCACTATTGGCCGGCATTCCTGGAAAATACTTTCCCTGATATGATGTCTGTACCAGATATCAGGAATCCTCTGGGTCATTCCCATACACAGGTTGGTCATATAATCCAGCTCCTGAAAGATCATACTTGTGGTAGGCAGCTCACGTATGACAGAAATATTGTTGTTTCCCAGTATCTTTACTTTCTCTGTGCCCACATAGATACCGCCTTTTTGGGGCTGCTCATCTTCTGTCAGCAGCGAAATGATGTCCTGGAAAACATCATGGTCCATATTCTGTATGGTTACACATTCCCCGGCATATATATCAAAATTCAGCTGCGATATCGAGCCAAAGGTAATGTCCCTTAACGACAAAACCTTTTCGCGTTCACGGGATGTATTTGTCTGCGCCGCCAGATGATTTCGAACCACCCGTTCGTATTCTTCCGTATATGCTGCAACGATTTCGCGGCTCTTTTCTTTTCCGTGAATGACTTTCTGTATCGCTCCATGGGATAACAGCGCCGTCCTGTCACAGATCATGGCACTCTCCTCAAGATGGGGACTGATATATAAAAAGGAAAAGCCGGAAGCAGCATATTTCCGGATGATCCGGTGAAGCTTCTGAAGCTCTTTTTCACTGATCAGAGTGCCGATCTCATTGAGAACAATCAACTGATGTCCCAGGATCACGGCTCTGAGGATCTCTACCACCACCCTCTGGAAAACTGACAGCTTTTCCACGCAGGAATCCGGTGAGATATCATCCATACCGATGTCATGCAAAAACGGAGCAAGCTGCTTTCTCAAAAGTCCTGTACGGATCAGTCTCTGACGGAAGCCATGTCTCAGGACGAAAATGTTGTCCGAAACCGTCAGGCCCTCTACAAGACCGCTTTTCGCCTCTATGATGCTGACACGGTTGTGATTCTTTTTGGATTCCTTCCAGGAATTTACCAGCTCATTTCCGTAATAAATGTATCCTCTTTCAATAGGCAGATTTGTCTTAAGAAGCTTGAGAAAATCATTCATGCCATGACCGTTGACCGGTATCATTCCCATGATTTCTCCTTTATAGATCTGCAGGCGGAAATCTTCCAGCTTTGTGATCCCATGCTCAATGTATGTGACTCTCTCCATTCTCAATACTTCTTGTCTCATATCTAAACGCCCCTGCTCTGATCTGATCAGCATTGCTTTCTACAGGCAGGGTGATCTCCACATCTGTTCCCCTGCCGGGCACGGAATAAACGTGCATTCCATACTCTTCCCCGAAAAGCAAATGGATACGGTTATTAACATTCACCAGTGCGATTCCGCCCTTTGTTCCTTCATCCTTATAGGTCGCGGAGCTGCTTCCTTTTCCCAGACGGCGGTTCAGCCTTGCCAGGGTATTCTCATCCATCCCCACTCCATCATCGGAAATACGCACAATCAGGCGCTGATCCGTCCTTTCGAATTCAATCGACAGATTTCCGGTTCCGATCTTTAACTCTGTTCCGTGTATGATGCTGTTTTCCAAAATAGGCTGCAGGGTAAGCTTGGGAATCCTGCAGTTCATGACTACCTCTTTATCTTCCTCAGCACACAGGATATGGAGGTTCAGCCTGTCGCCGAAGCGATATTTCTGGATCTGAAAATATGTCTCGCAGTTGTCCAGCTCCTCTTCCACGGTCACCAGATTTTCCACCTTGGTAATGGTATAACGAAAAAATTTTGCCAGCGCCTCCGTCATATCCGCCACACCGTCCAGTCCGGCGATTAACGCCTCTCCCCGGATACTTTCCAGAGTGTTGTACAGAAAATGCGGATTGATCTGATTCTGCAATGCCAGATACTGTGCCTGTCTTTTGTTTAGATCCATCATCTGAGGCGACTTGAAAATCTCATTCATTGTCTCAACCTGACGTTTCATGGACGGTGTGATCAAAAAGGAATCCATATCCTTTAAATCTGAGATCACGTAGCCGTCCAGGAAATGCAGCATCCATTTTTCTGATTTCCTGTAAGGCCTGACGATCCAGAACCAGGCTGCCCCAAGAAAAGAAAAGAGCAGGATCAGGGAAAGGATCATACGAAAAAAGCTTCCTGTACCATGAAAAAATGCAAAAATGTTAAGCCCTGCTTTTATCGCCAGTATGACCAAAATGACCGCCGCTAAAAAAATAATACGGTTAGAAACATATTTTAAACTGTGGCTTTCTTTCAATCTTCGTCCCTCTATCCGTAAAGCTTCCGGTAAACAGATGGCTTCACGCCTGTAGTTTTCTCAAATGTATGGGTAAAATGCTTCAAATCGTTATAACCAACTTTTTTGCAAATATCCGAGATGGAATAATTACTCTCACGCAAGAGGATCTTTGCCTGCTCGATCCGCACACGAATGAGATATTTTGCAAAACCTTCGCCCTCTGCTTTTTTGAACTGTACACTGAAATAAGCTGTACTTAAGCCTACAAACTCGCTGACCTCTTCCTGCGTGATCTGCTCGCTGAAATGATTCTGGATATACTGCTTTGCCAGACGGATGGGCCGTTCCGCATCACTTTCATGCTTTTGGCGTATTTTTGTGATATGCTCGTTCTGAAGAGCCTTAAGCTGCCCGAACAGCCTGTCCTGACTGGCGCACTGTTCACATCTTTCACGAAAATCCAGTCCAGCCTGCGTCCGTTCCTGCATTTCAATCTGGCTTAGGAAAAGGATGCCGCAGGAATAAACAAGCTCCAGAATCTCCGAACCTCTCACATCCCTTGTTTTCTCTACGGAGGCACGGAGATCTTCCACAACATCGTCCGCCTCATCCGGGCTCATGATCTCAATGGAATGCTTGATGCGGCGGAGGTATTTTTCCAGAAAGTTTTGTTCGTGGATAGCAGACGGTTCAGGCATCCGGTCCAGAACTCTTCCGGTTCCCTTTACCAGCCTTTCCTGGATCATAACACCTGCTTCCGCCATGGAAGCGCCGATATATTCCGGAGCTTTCACCTCACATCCCAATGCCATGGAGAAAGTAACCTGCCCGAAAATATCCCGCTGTGCATTCAACTGGTTCAAACAATCTTTAAGAAGCCTGCGGATTTCCTCCCGGGACCTCCGTTCATAATTCAGAATGCCTACGCAGCAGGCATGACCTTGTCCTGCCAGCAGCTCCAGACATTTTGGACGGATCGTACTCTCCAGAAGACTTGATATTTTATCGATCACAATGGTAAGTCCTGATTTGCTGAGATTTTCCATGTACTCATCTACTTTGATCCAGAATGCCTGGAAGATTCCCGGTTTGAAGTACAGTCCGTATTCATTCTTAAGTATATCATAGGAAAGCTCCACTTCCTTTTGTTCCATCAGTTGTTCAACCAATGCCCTCTGGAGCTTGGAAACATCCTTTTTGTTTTGTTCTACAAGCCTTTTCGTTTTCTCCTGGGCTTCCTGTCTGTCCTCGATTTTTTTCTTCAGTTTTTCCAGAGTGGAGTTCAGCTCTGATTTATTAATGGGCTTTAAAAGATAATTCCCTACGCCGTATTTGATCGCATTCTGGGCATATTCAAAATGTGCATATCCGCTTATAATGATAATTTCCAGATTCGGTATCATTCTTTTTACATTTTGGATCAGATCCAGTCCGTTACAGCCGGGCATCCGGATGTCTGTGATCAGGATCTGCGGAGCATGCAGCTTCACCAGTTCCGTGGCTTCCAGGCCGTTATGTGCGATCCCAGAAATTTCCATCCCAAGGGAATCCCAATCTATCAGGGCTTTTGTAAGCTGACAGATACGTTCTTCATCATCTGCGATGATTACCTTTATCATTCTCTTCCCCCAATACTCTAAAAAAACCGCCGGGTATACTCCGGCGGTTTTCCTGTTTTCATAAGAATTTGACTTATTCTTTAAAGAATGCTGTATTTATTCAGCCTCTGCCTCAGTCTCAGCCAGTGCTTCTGCAGTAAGAACTGATACGCCTGTGTCAACAACCTCTCCGCCAAGGTCTTCTCCGTCGATAGCCTGTACACAGGCCTCAACACCTTTTTCACCCATTATATCAGGATTCTGAGCCATTGTACAGAGCAGATATCCATCCTGGATCAGATTGATGATCGCGTCAGATTTGTCAAAGCCTACACCGATGATATCTGAACTTCCGGATGCTTTGATCGCATTTCCGGCACCAGTTGTGGAACCTTCGTTACATCCAAAGATACCAACAACACCCTGGGTAATGTAGTTTTCTGCAATACTCTGGGATTTTGCAGCATCACCTTCGCCGTACTGTGTTTCCATCAGCTCGAAGTCTGTTCCGTCGAATGCTGCACGGAAGCCTTCCTCTCTCATTACACAGGAATCGGTTGCAGCGTTTACGTTGATGATACCGATCTTACCGGAGGTAACGCCAGCCTCTTCCAGAGCTTTCTTCATCTCTTCACCAGCGGTCTGTCCTGCTGCTTTATTGTCAGTAGAGAAGGTTGCCTCTGCCTCTACGTTTGCAGGAGAGTCAACGTATACGATCTTAACGCCTGCATCTACTGCTTCCTGAAGTGCGGAAGAAATTGCATCCGGTCCGTTTGCAGCTACCATGATGGCATTGTATCCGCCTGCAACTGCGTTGTTTACACACTCGATCTGCTGTGCATCATCTTTAGTGTTTGGGGACATGAAATTAACTTCTACGCCAAGCTCTTCTGCTTTTGCCTGTGCACCCTCATTCAGGGTAACCCAGTGCTGATCGATAGAATCCATTGTGATCAGGGCGATCTTTGCGTCTGCTGCATATACAGAGCTTGTAAGGGAAACTACCATTGCCATTGCGCATGCTGCTGCTAAAAACTTTCTTTTCATTTGAAAATCCTCCTTAAAATTGTAAGTTTTTATGTTACTATCCGTATCTGATACGGTCTAGTTCTTAAATTACTTATTCTTTTTCTTTCCAAACTGCCCGCTTCTGACAACCACATCCAGAAGAACCGCGCCTACTACGATCACACCGATCACGACACGCTGGATACCAACCTGTGCGCCGATCATATTCAGACCGTTTTCCAGTGTCTGCCATACAGCGGAACCTGCCAGCGTTCCAAGAAGGATACCAGTTCCTCCAAGAGGAGAAACACCTCCGATAACACCGGCTGCAACACCGTACATTTCGTACATGTTTCCGGCTTCCATATTTCCCATACCAGCCTGTGCGCAGAGGATCAGACCAACCAGCCAGGAGCATACGGCGCTTACCAGATAAGCCTTTGTAGTGGTTGCCACTACATTTACGCCGGAGAGTTTCGCAGCGTCAATGTTAGAGCCGATGGCATAAATATGACGCCCGGTACGTGTCTTTGACAGCAGGAAGAAGAAAATAATAAATACGATGATTGCAATCCAGAAAGTATTATAAATCCCCAGTGTTTTTCCGTAATAAAGCAGATTCTGGAAGGTATCTGCTGTTTCTTTTCCAACGCCGGTTGCAATGGCATCCGTATTACGGTTACCGTTTACCATGTAGGCAATACCTCTGGTTACAAACATAGTTCCAAGAGTTGCGATAAATGGCGGCAGTCTGAATTTTCCTACCAGATATCCGTTTACCACACCTGTTGCCAGACAGGCAAGAAGCGCTACCAGAACAGCCAGAAACGGATTCATACCCAGCGTCATAAGCGTTGCCGCGATCATGGCACTCATACCTACCATGGAACCAATAGAAAGGTCAATGTTTCCGGTGATCAGAATATAGCTCTGTGCAATACCGATCAGCAGATATTTTGACATGGAACGGAGCAGGTTTAAAATATTCTGTCCGGAAAATACAGCGGGGTTGATAATACCAAAAGCTATGTAAATAACAATCAGGCCCACAAAAGCAGTCAGTGCGGCTCCCATACCTTTGATTGACATAAGCCTTTTAAAGAAGCTTTGATTCTTGTTGTTCATTTTCATTCTCCTCCACTTAGTGACTTGCGATTTTTTTGTCTTCAAAGGTGGTGGCAAGCTTCAGGATCTCGTTCTGGGTGGTTTCTCTGGCCATCACCTCTCCGGTGATCCTGCCGTCACACATGACGATGATCCTGTCTGCGATTCCCATAACCTCAGGCATTTCCGAAGAGACAAAAATAACTGCAATGCCCTGTTTTTTCAGCTCATTCATCAGATTATAAATCTCAACCTTTGCACCTACATCGATTCCTCTCGTAGGTTCATCGAAAATCACGACTCTGGAATCTCTGGCAAGCCATTTGCCTACTACTACCTTCTGCTGGTTGCCTCCGGAAAGATTTCCGGAATCCACCTCCACGCTGGGCGTTTTTATCAAAAGATCCGATACCGCCTTTTCGCACAGCGCATCTTCCTTCCGGCTGTTGATCACACCTAAACGGTTGCAGATCAGATCCAGGTTTGGAAGTGCAAGATTCTGACGAATGCTTAATTTCGTACATAGTCCGTCCTTTTTCCTGTCTTCTGGTGCAAGCACCACACCGTTTCGGATGGCATCCATAGGGCCGTGTATGGTAACTTCCTTTCCATCCACATAGATCTCGCCGCTTTCTTTTTCATCTACGCCAAAGATCGCTCTTGTTGTTTCCGTTCTTCCGGCTCCCATCAGTCCGGCAAAGCCAACGATTTCACCTTCATATGCGGAAAAATTAATATTCCGTACCATTTTTCCGGCATTCAGGTTTTTTACCTCAAAAATTTTTTTGCCCTTTTTACATTCCACTCTTGGAAATTGCTCTTTAATCTCACGGCCTACCATATTTGCAATGATCTGATCCATAGACATATCCGTAAAATTTCCATTGCATATGTACTGTCCGTCGCGCATGATGGTTACCCTGTCTACAATATGCTGAAGTTCTTCCAGCCTGTGGGAAATATAAACAATCCCCTTTCCTTCTGCTTTGAGCTTACGGATAATGCGGAACAGATCATCAATTTCCTTTGCAGTCAATGCAGAAGTCGGTTCATCCATGATCAGGATCCGGGCATTAATGGAAAGCGCTTTTGCGATTTCCACCATCTGCTGTTTGGATACAGGAAGCTCTCCTACTGTCTGTCTTGGGTCAATATCAATTTTCAGATCATCCAGGATCCTTTTCGCCTCTGCCTCCATTTTGGCATTATTGAGGGATACCGTACCTTTGATCTCCCTTGCCAGGAACATGTTTTCCGTTACAGACAGATGCTTACACATGTTCAATTCCTGATGAATGATGGCAACGCCAACTTCCTGTGCCTGCTTTGGTGTAAGATCGCCGTACTCCCGTCCGAAAATCTCCATGGTACCTTCGTCCCTTGTGTAGACACCACTCAGAATTTTCATCAGGGTGGATTTGCCTGCACCGTTTTCGCCCAACAGTGCCATAACCTCACCCGAACGCAGTTCAAAGTTTACATGGTCAAGTGCCTTTACACCAGGAAAGCTTTTGCTGATATTTTTCATGGAGACGATTATCTCATTCATTCTCTCACCCTTTCCTTTGAATTGCCTTTCATGTATTTAGTATAAACAACTTTCTACATTGAAAAAAGGTGGGATTTTTTTAGCTTTTCGGGGGTTTTTCTTCTGCTCCTGTTATGTTGGCGGCTATCCAATCGGTAAAAAATGTGATATGATAGCCATAGTTATCATATTTGTGCAAAAGGAGTATAGATTATGCCAGTATTTGATTTCAGCCATGCAACAGATGATAAAAATTCTTCTGAGTGCACTTATACCACATTCAAGTCCAACGAATCGGCTGCTTCACCGGAAAAGCCGATTCTGCTTCTGGATAATAAGAGACGGGAATGGAAGCATCATTCCTGCGGCATTTTTACCAATCCGGTGAAACGTACAGCCTTCGAATTCAACGAGGAGGACGGAACAGTCAGCGCTGATATTCTGAAAATAGACGCCCGCTTCGTCAGCCTATTAAAATGGTTGGGCGAAAACCGTATCAATGTCCGTCTGTCCGGTAAAAACCGTCAGGATGGCTATGCAGTTTATAAAATTCGTGAGATTGCATTTGGCGGTGGAACGAAGCTCTCTGCAGAGGATGGATTTCTCCAGTTTATGATCGAAAGGCTTTTTGCCAGCAGCGCACCATCTGAGGAGCCGGAAGATGAGGACCAGGAAATTGCAGGAGATGACATGAAGCTGACCAGCCTTCAGAGTATCACAGATTTCATGACATGTGCAGGCAGGACTTTGCCGGATAATATCCGTCTCTGGGCAAGGAGAAATCTTGCAGTCGCCCGCTCCCACGAGGTGACCCCGGAGGAAAGGCGCCATGCCCAGCGTGCTCTTTCCATTATGATGAATATTCAGTGGAAAAATAATTATTTTGAATCCATCGACCCTGAGGAAGCACGCCGCATTCTGGATGAGGAGCTTTATGGAATGGAAAGGGTGAAACAGCGTATTATCGAAACCGTCATCCAGATCAACCGTACCCATACGCTTCCTGCTTACGGTCTTCTGCTGGCAGGCCCTGCCGGAACCGGAAAATCCCAGATCGCCTATGCGGTTGCACGGATTCTGAAGCTGCCGTGGACAACCCTGGATATGAGTTCTATCAATGATCCGGAGCAGTTGACCGGAAGCTCCCGTATCTATTCCAATGCAAAGCCGGGTATTATTATGGAAGCTTTTTCCATGGCAGGGGAGTCAAATCTTGTATTTATTATCAATGAGCTGGATAAAGCCGCTGCCGGAAAGGGAAATGGTAATCCTGCGGATGTGCTTCTGACCCTCCTTGACAATCTGGGATTTACGGACAATTACATAGAATGTATGATCCCCACTGTAGGTGTTTATCCCATTGCTACCGCGAATGACAAAAACCAGATCAGTGCGCCTCTGATGTCCCGCTTTGCCGTGATCGACATTCCGGATTACACGCCAGAAGAAAAGAAGATCATATTCTCAAAATTCGCGCTGCCAAAGGTTCTTGGCCGCATGGGTCTGCAGGAAAGGGAATGTGTTGTGACAGACAGTGCTTTGGATGCAGTGATTGAAAAATATCAGGATACTACCGGAATCCGTGATCTGGAACAGGCAGCAGAGCATATTGCAGCGAATGCCCTCTATCAAATTGAGGTGGATCATGTATCGCAAGTCGTTTTTGACGCGGATATGGTGCGCAGGCTGCTGTAACATGCGCTTGTATACAGCTCATAACCCATGCTATAATAAGGCAAATCAGTTGAAAAACAAAAAGGAGGAGTGAAACTATGGATTACACAAATATGTCCCCAAAGGAAGTACGCGCTCTTATACGTGAGGAAAAGATCACCGGACCCACCGCCGGAATGTGCGCAGGATATGCACAGGCAAACCTTGTAGTGCTTCCACGCAGTCAGGCTTACGACTTTCTTTTATTTACACAGAGAAATCCCAAATCCTGCCCCATTCTGGAGGTAAGTGATACAGGAAGCCGTTTTCTGCACACCATTGCAGATGGTGCAGATATTGCGAAAGACATTCCGCGCTACCGCATTTACAGAAACGGTGTGCTGGACGGAGAATATACGGATGTATCCGGATTCTGGCAGGACGACTTTGTAAGCTTTCTCATTGGCTGCAGCTTTTCTTTTGAGGCTGCTCTTCTGGAAGCAAATGTTCCTGTCCGTCATATTGAGGAAGGCTGCAATGTGCCAATGTACAAAACCAATATCCCATGTGTTCCGGCAGGAGATTTCCATGGAAATATGGTTGTCAGCATGAGACCGATCCCCTATGACCAGATTCCCAAGGCGGTGCTGATCACAGGCGAAATGCCCCGCGTTCACGGCGCTCCTGTACATATCGGAACCCCGGAAGCCATCGGAATCCAGGATGTGACAAAGCCTGACTTCGGTGACATGGTCACCATCCGCGACGGCGAGGTTCCTGTATTCTGGCCGTGCGGTGTAACGCCTCAGAATGTGGTAATGGAATCCAAGCCATCTCTTGCCATTACCCACGCACCGGGGCATATGCTGATCACGGATGTAAAAAATGTGGAATTGAAATACTAAAACAGCGGCAAGGCACTGGATTTGAATAACCAGTGCCTTGCCTTTTTTGTACTATTTTCTGATTTTAAGTTTCTTTGCCTTGCTGTACGAACCATATACCTTATTTCCCGCAGAATCTGTTTTGTAAGCACGGACTTTTACATAATAAGTAGTGCCCTTTTTCAGCTTTGTTAAAGTTTTCGACGTCAGCTTTGTAGAAACGTTTTTCTTTCCTTTTGTAAATTTGGAATTGGTCGCATACAGAATCTGATATCCCTTTGCCCCGGAAACCTTTTTAAAGGAAACCGCCATTTTTCTTCCACTTATATTAGTAAGAGAACTCAATGAAACCCTGCTTACGCTCACTTTTTTCCAATGCGCATATAAAGTCACATTTTGGGTGCCTGTCACGTTTGTGGAAGACGTAACCTTTGTACCCTTTGTCTTTTTTGTGTACCAGCCTGCAAAGGAGTATCCTTTTCTGGTTGGGGATGCAAGGGTTCCATATGTTTTTCCCACTGTGACTTTCTTTGATTTCGTTTTTACCGTACCGCCGTTTGCATTGTAGGTAACTTTGATGGTCTTGGTTTTTCCTGCAGTGACGGTCACAGCTTGCGTCATGGTTTTTTCTTCATAGCCTGGAAAATAAGCTTTGATGGTCGCCTTTCCTGCCGCCAGAGCTGTAATTCTTCCATTTTTTACTTTGCATACATCTGGATTTGAGGATTCTATGACAGCTCCGGAATTTTTTAGGACTTCGCCATCCCAGGTAATGTTTGCGGTTGCAGTATCGCCTACAGTTAGAGCGGTAGACGATATCTGCAGGCCTGCGCTGTAATACTCCGGATCTTTCGCAACAGCAATACTCCTGTTGACATCTCTGTCACTATACGAGGATGCGTTTACAGCCGTGCCCGTTTCTATGCCAAAGCATTGTACCCAATAATAGGTATTTCCGAATTTCACACATCCGATCCCAATGCTTGTATAACCGCTGCCCAGAATATTTGCCTTGTGTCCGGAAGAATTCATCCACATATTCATAACGCCTGCGGCTGTGCTGCTTCCCCAGGCAATATTTTCTCCAAACATAAGGCTGTTTGCCGTAAAGCAACTGCTTCCGGTAGGTCTTGTGTGACTCCAGTATAAAACGGTTTCACTGGCTCTCTGCATTGCAGTTTCCAGAAGACTTGCTTCCATAGTAAGCGGCGCTCTTCCTTCCTTTGCACGCTCCTGATTTACAATGTCGAGCACTTCGAACGCTTTCTTATACTCTTCTCTTGCGGATACGTTCACTTTTACAGCATCTATAAATGAGCCGTCCTCCTGGCGGTAAATGCCATTGCCCGTGAAAATAATCTCCGTATAAGAAGGAAACGCATTGTCTATTGACTTAATAGTGGAAGGCAGTGTAACCGTTTTTAATGATGTACAGTCAGAAAAAGCATCCTCCTTAATCTGTGTCACACCCTCGGGAATGGTCACAGAAATAAGCGCCGTATCTCCCGAACATACATAACGGTTAATCACCTTCAGATTTTTCGGAAAAATAAGTTCTGTAAGCTTTTCGCACTGGTCAAAGGCGAACTCTCCTATTTCTGTTACAGAGTCAGGCAAACCTATACTTGTAATTGCAGACTGAGTAAAGGCATTATCCGCAATTTTAACGGTTCCTTCCGGCACAAGGTAACCGCCCTGCCGGTTCATTGGATACAGAACCAGAGTTTTTTCATCCTTCGTATACAGTACACCATCCCTGGAAGAATAGAAACTGCTTCCGCTCTCCACATAGATATTCTCAACAGACCAAAGGCCCACAAGTGAAAAACGATCGATATTTTTCAGATTTTTAGACAACGTCAGAGATTTTACTGCTGCTCCATAGAAAACATCTAACTCCAGTTCTTCTACACCAGATCCCATATTAATATCAGATAACCCGATACAATTTGCAAATGCGTCAGAACGAATCTTTTTTACAGAGGAAGCAATGGTAACCTTTTGTAATTGGTAACAGTTTGCAAATGCGGCGTAACCTACAGACGTGATGCCTTCCTCAATCACAACCTCCTGGATTTCTCTTCGGAACGATTCCCAGGGTGGATTCTGACCTGTTACCTCTCCGGTGTCCAGATCCTGGATGATTATATAATCATCCATCGCACCGCTTCCGCTGATGGTCATAATCCCATCTACTAGCTTCCATCTGACATCTGCACCGTTCAATCCACAGGTGCCCTCCGTAGCATGTCCGGTATCGAAATACTGAGCTTCCTCTGCTGCATCGGATTCTGTTGTTTCACTTTCTGAGAAAAAAAGTCCCTCATCCGCATCATCAGACGCAACAAACTCCTCCTGTGTAACCAGATCAGTCTCTGGTTCACCAGAAGCGATTTCCGGCACTTCCACAGCAGCATCAGATATTTCCGCGGCTGCATCCGGCAGCTCCATTTCATTTTCTGTCACAGCCGGTGTTTCCGGTACAGCTTCGGCGGCATCAGCCTGAACCATCTCTGCGCCGGATCCTTCATACGCCGGATTCTCTGAAATAAATTCCTCTCCCTGTACCCCTAACGGCATACTGCTTGCGGCTAAAACACTGCAGAGTATCATGGAAAACAATTTGTTTTTCATAGTTTTATTCATACGTAAACCTCCCTATAAAAAGTGTGCGCCAAGGTGCACACTTGCGCCGGAGCGCGGTTACGCCAGCAACCATATTCCTCTGAAATAAAAAACAGCTCACAAGAAACTTTTTCAAGCTTCCTGTGGGCTGATTCATTGAGAGCAAAGCTGTAAAATCTCTGCTCCTCTACGGTATCCCATTACAGCTCGATAAAAAGCCCTTCTGATTCACCGTTTACTACGTAATATGCTTTGTTCTCTTCCAGTTTGATATAAACCTGAAGTTCCTTGATGTCACTCTCTTTTTTGCCGGTAGCTTCTGTCCAGGCTTTCTTAGCAGCCAGAACAATATCTTTTGAAGCTATCTCTCTTCCCATGAACTGAACATAAACCTCTGTATTTACTGATTCAACAGCTTTTTTCTCAGCAGTTTTTCTCGTAGCAGGCTTCTTAGCAGCAGCCGGTTTTTTGGCAACGGCTTTTGCAGCTTTTTTAACAACAGTTTCTTCGGCAGTCTCTTTTACAGCTTCTGTCTTTGCAGCCTCAACTGCTTCCTCAACGGGTGCAGCAGATGCAGCTTTTACAGGAGCCTCTTTAGCAGCAGTTTTCTTAGCTGCCGTAGTAGTTTCTGCCTTTTTTGTAGTTCTTTTTGTAGCCATATAATAGCCTCCTTAAAAGGTGAAAAAATAATTAATTACCCGAATAGAATACTACTAAATTCGGATTTTGGCAAGCTTCTATTTTAGTACAATGTGGAATAACCCTGATTTTAAGCCATTCTACAAGCCTTTGTGACAGTCAGAGTCCGAGATTCTGAAGGTCATAGCGCATATATTCTCCAAGTTTTTCCTTCAGTGCATGGTGCTGCGGCAGATCCAGCTCACTGTCCAGTGAAAGGATCTCACCAGCCGCTTCACTGGCTGCTTTCAGAATATCTGCGTCATTATAGATATCTCCGATCTTAAACTCCATAAGACCACTCTGACGGATTCCAAACAAATCTCCCGGACCTCTAAGCTTCAAATCTTCTCCTGCAATGAAGAAGCCATCGTTAGACTTATTCAGGATCTCAAGCCGCTTTGACGTTTCCTCCACATCATTGCCCTGCATAAAGATACAGTAGGACTGATGCTCTCCTCTTCCTACACGTCCTCTGAGCTGATGTAACTGTGCCAGACCAAACCGCTCTGCATTTTCCACCATCATTACAGTCGCATTCGGTACGTTTACCCCTACCTCTACGACAGTGGTAGAAACAAGCACCTGGATTTCTCCTTTTGCAAAAGCTTCCATGATCTGATTTTTTTCTTTTGGCTTCATTTTGCCGTGAAGTGCAGCCACAGAAATATGGGAAGGAAGAGTATTTTTAAGCTTTTTTGTATAATCGGTCACATTTTCCGCATCAAGTCCCTCGCTCTCTTCTACCATAGGGCAGATAACATAAGCCTGCCGTCCCTCATTCACCTGTTTTTCTATAAAAGAATATGCTTTTGGCCTGTACGATGTTCCTACTACACAGTTTTTTATTGGCCTTCTTGTGGCAGGAAGCTCATCAATAATAGAAATATCCAGATCGCCGTATAGAATGATTGCCAGGGTTCTGGGAATAGGCGTCGCACTCATGACAAGTACATGAGGCGGATTTCCTCTCGTTGTAAGTGCCTCCCTCTGTTTTACGCCAAAACGATGCTGCTCGTCTGTGATCACAAGACCCAGATCCTTATAGACTACCTTCTCCTGGATCAGCGCATGGGTACCGATTATAATATTTGCCTCTCCCGAGAGGATTTCCTCATATATACGCCGTTTTTCCTTTGCAGTAGTGGACCCGGTAAGTAAAACAGGACGGCAGGAGCTGATTTCCTGATCCTGGAGAAGCTTTGTGAACGCTTCATAATGTTGGTTTGCCAACACCTCTGTGGGCACCATTAATGCAGCCTGATACCCGTTTTCCACAGTAAGGATCATGGCAAGAAAAGCCAGTATGGTCTTACCGCTTCCCACATCTCCCTGCACAAGGCGCGACATCAGCGGATGTCCGCATAAATCACGCTCAATCTCGTGCCAGACATTAAGCTGTGCCTTTGTAAGCGTATAGGGCAGGTTTTCCATCACCTGCTCTGTAGTCCAGACAGGTTTCATGGAAAAAGCATTCCTGGCCTCCTCTGTTTTTTCCTTCAGCATCTGGACAGCCAGGATAAAAAGCAGGAATTCATCAAATACAAGGCGCCTGCGAGCTGTGAGAAGCTCTTGCATACTGGATGGAAAATGAATGCTCTGAATGGCAAAATTGTCATCCGCAAGATGATAACGCTCTCTCAATTCTTCAGGGAGAAATTCCATTTTCAGTGTCTGGTCATCCAGAACCTGGTGGACCAGCTTAACGATCGTTTTATTGGAAAGCCCTGCGGTCAGCCCATAAACAGGCTGCAGACTGTGCAGGATTTCTTCGTAAGCTGCCGGTGTGAAGATTTCCGGGTGCTCCATCTGAAGTCTTCCATGCTTTTTCACCACCCGACCCCTGAAAACAAAAACAGAACCTTTTTTTAAGGTGGTGCGGAGATAAGGGGCATTAAACCAGGCGATAGAAAGTTTGCCTGTTACATCTGCTGCAGTTATGGTCACAACCTGAAGGTTTCTCACCTGGCTGACATACACATTTGTCACAACGGAAGCCCTAACAGCAGACACGTTTCCTTCGGCAAGAGAACCGATTTCTATTGGTTCCTCGTAAGCATCATAATTGCGTGGATAGTACCGCAGAAGGTCGTCTGTGGTTATAATACCCAGTTTTTCAAAAAGCTTTTCTGTTTTTTCTCCAACACCTTTCAAACTGCGTAGTGTTTTACTCACCCGTTTACCATTCCTTTCTCACCCTGGAGTCCTGTTTTTACCAAGTTCTCTGCTAAAAAGGGCGGAAGCTCTCTTCCGCCCTGAAAATCACTGTTTATTCAACTGAAATGATGTAATAGTAAATCGGCTGTCCGCCCTGGTTTACTTCAATTTCACAGTCAGGATATGCCTCTTCAAGCTCCTCAGAGAGCTTCACAGCATCCTCCTCAGATACATCCTCGCCGTAATAAATACTGATCACTTCCGAATCGTCATCCACCATAGCTGCTACCGTTTCTCTGGCAATGTTCTCCTTGCCTTTGCCTACAGCCAGAATGCCGCTGTCGCCGATTCCCATAATATCACCTTCGTGGATTTCCTTTTCATCCAGTCTGGTATCACGCACAGCGTAAGTAATCTGACCAGTCTTCACAAGGGATACGGCCTCCATCATAGCTTCCAGGTTTTCCTGACCGTTCTTATCCGGCTGGAAATTGATAAGTGCAGTAATGCCCTGCGGAATAGTCTTAGTTGGAACAACTACGATCTCTTTATCTTCTGTAAGGTCCCTTGCCTGATTTGCCGCAAGGACAATATTTTTATTATTCGGGAAAATGTAAATCGTCTTTGCATTTACCTTTGCAATAGCGTTCAGCATATCTTCTGTGCTGGGATTCATGGTCTGTCCACCCTCAATAATGTGGTCAGTTCCAAGCTCCTTAAATATAGAAGAAAGACCTGCTCCTACAGATACTGCAATGAATCCTGTATCCTTAGGCGGCTGTGCATTTTCCTCTTCTTCCTTCTGTGCCTGCTCTTTTGCAAGCTTTTCAGCATCCTTGATCAGCTTCTCCTGATGCTCTTCACGCATATTGTCAATCTTCATACGGGAAAGTGCACCGTAAGTCAGAGCCTTTTCAAATGCCTGACCCGGATGGTTTGTGTGAACGTGAACCTTCACAATTTCATCGTCTGCAACCAGAACAATGGAATCGCCGATGGAGTTTAAGAATTTCTTAAAGCTGTGCAGTTCATCATCAGGAAGCGGCTTATTCAGAAGAATGATAAATTCAGTACAATAGCCAAATTTTATATCAGCCTCTGTCTGCGCAGAAATCTTTGTAACAGCAGGACGGGCGGAAGCTGTTTCAAACTGTGTGTAATCAATTTCTTTGCCCAGATATCCGTCGATGGCACCTCGGAATACCTCCAAAAGTCCCTGTCCGCCGGAATCCACAACACCTGCTTCCTTTAATACAGGAAGCATCTCCGGTGTTTTTGCCAGAGTCGCCTCTGCATGTTCAAAGATTGCCCGGAAGAAAAGCTCCAGGTTATCAGACTCCTCTGCAATCTCCATAGCCTTCACTGCAGCTTCACGCGCCACGGTGAGAATGGTGCCTTCCTTTGGTTTCATAACTGCTTTATAGGCTGTTTCCACGCCTTTTTCCATGGCTGCTGCAAGAGCTGGTGCGTCAAGCTTCGTATAATTTTTAACTCCCTTGGTAAAGCCTCGCAATAGCTGCGAAAGGATAACGCCGGAATTTCCTCTTGCCCCGCGAAGGGAACCGGAAGAGATGGCTTTTGCCAGAACTTCCATATCAGGGTCCGCCAACGCACCTACTTCTCCAGCAGCGGACATGATGGTCAGCGTCATATTGGTGCCGGTATCCCCATCCGGAACAGGAAATACATTCAGTTCGTTAATCCATTCTTTCTTCGCTTCCAGATTTTTGGCTCCTGCCAAAAACATTCTGGAAAGTATCTTGGCATCTATGGTTTGCTTATTCACCACAAGTTCCTCCTCTAATCCTAATCTATGGCCCGCACGCCTTCTACGTAGATATTGATCTTTTCAATCTCCAATCCTGTGAAAGCTTCGACTTTATATTTTACATTGCTGACAAGGTTCTCAGCTATGGTACTAATGTTTACGCCATAAGCCACAATGACATGGAAATCCAGGCGAATCTTATTCTCATCCGTAATTCTCACACTGATACCGTGCTTCAGAGAATCCCGGCGGAGTAATTTTACAAGACCGTCTTTCATACTGACGGCTGCCATTCCGATGATGCCGAAACACTCAACAGCAACGCTGCCGGCATAGGTGCCGATTACATCCGTATCAATGACAATCTGTCCCAATCCGGAATCTATACGTCCATTCATATGGTTACCTCCATTATTTCAATAGTATGTAAATGTATTATAACCTGTTTTGCCGGAAAAAGAAATAATATTTTTAGATTTTTCCTTTTTTTGCTTGCAAAACATGACTCCATCTGTTAGAATATAGACTGTTGAAAATAAGCGTCAAGGAGGTGCTATCATGGCTAAGTGCGCAATTTGTGAAAAAGGTGCTCATTTCGGAAACAATGTGAGTCATTCCCATAGAAGATCCAATAAGATGTGGAAATCGAACGTGAAATCCGTTAAAGTAAAAACAGAAGGCGGAGCAAAGAAAATGTACGTATGTACTTCCTGCTTAAGATCCGGAAAAGTTGAAAGAGCCTAAAACACCTTAACCCTCGCAGTGATGCGGGGGTGTTTTTTTTACTGCCGTTGAAACAAAAAAGGCATGAGCGGCCACGCCTTCTCATACCCTTTTCTATCTGCAAAATAAATGATAACCGCACAGCAGGCAGACTGCCGCAGCAATGAGTACGGCTACCGTTTCTGAAATCAAGATCCCGATGACCATTCCAATTCCAATGAAGAACAGTATAAATCCCAGAAGCCTGCACATTTCTTAACTGTCCCTTCTCTTTTGCTTATTATATTTTATGCAAAAGGCAGCCATCTGAGCACAGATAATCTTATTCTTCAGGTGTTTTTTCTGTTGCCCCCTGCTTTACAGAATCATTTTCGAAAATATCATCCGAAGTGTTCCCTCCTGGTGCAAAACGGTTTACAAAGTCAGGAACCATATCCAGAACCTTTGTGAGTCCGTCCTGATTCTTTACATTAACAAGCTTTGTGGTACCGTTCTGAATCACAAGAACTGCGCAGGGTGTCATTTTTCCTGCAAGACCACCGCCACCGTTATTTTTCTTGTCTCCTGCAAAGGCTCCGGCTCCTACGCCGAAAGACACATCAACCAATGGAAGGATGATGGTTTCTCCAACATGGATGGCATCGCCAACCACTGTTTTGGCAGAGACAAAACTGTCCATTCCCTTGAACAGCGAATTAACAGTTTCCTTGAAGTTGTTTTCGTTTTCCATAAATTAGTCCTCCTTATGCTTCCATCGGCTGATGACATATTTTATATTTTTATTGAAATAAATCACAATCGCTGCTTTTAAGAAAACAAATCCGTAGATCCGCCCTTTTAGCTTTATATTTCCTGTGAGCTGGTTTTCCCCGTCAAAAAGCGGATTTAATTCAATCCTGTTTTTATGGAAGGGAAATGTCATTCCCATAACGGCAAGTACAGCTCCTGTAATGGCAGGGTCTTCACTTCCAAAAGTGACGTGCCCCTCTGTTTTTACCGGCATCACGTGACGAACCAGTCCCTTTGCGTTCTGCCATACAAGAGATATGGCTGCTTTCGTCCTGGGATGGAAAAAGAACTCCTTCCACCAGTCTATTTTATCATAGATGCGCCGCAATGTTAATCTGATTTTTCGAAGTTTCTCGATCACCTTCCCCGGAAGTGCGGCTGCTTTTTTCAGCAGGCTTACAGGAATATGAAGAATCTTTTTTATTTTATCCCATATCTGCTGAAATAATCCCGGTTTGCCGCTATCCTCCTGCATTACATCTGGATCGTCCGGCTTCTGCAGAACAACAGGATTTTCATGGGATGTTTGCTGTCTCTGCCCGGATGTTTCTTTCTGAGCCTTTTGTTCCGGCGGCGTGGGCGGTTCCGGTTTAGATCCGTTCTCCCTCACAGTCCGTTCTTTATCCTGTTTAGCTGTCCCATTGGAACGTTTCACATCCGAAGGGTCCGCGCTCTTCTCAGGAAGGCCCTTTTTCCGGGAATGCCCCGGCTTCCCTGATCGTTCGGGCTTCTTAAAAGAAGTGAGCTTTTCTAAAAATCTCCGGAAAGCCTCCAATGGGATGCCAAATATCAGGATTCCCATTCCCATATTTCCATCCCGATAGGTAAAGCTCACGGAAATGATCCGGAACAACCAGCTTATCCTGGCTGATGCCTCCGCTTCCTTCCAACCGCTCTTTTCCTTCATTCCGGATGCCTGATAGCGTACCGGACAGAACAGGACCAGCAAGATTGCCAAAAGAAGGAGGCCAAGCACAATTCCCAGCGCAATCAATATAAATTTTATAATCAACCACAGAATATGTAACATGTACTCACCTGTTTTTTAAATATTCTTTTACCTGAAATGCACCGGTAGTTTCATAAATCTCTTTGACAATTGCAGCCGCAAGGTCAATAGCGTCATCTTTCCCCTTTGCCATGCCGATGATTTCCGGACAAATGGCATAATAGCTTTTCTGGAGCAGCATGGCAGCCGGAATGATCTCCAGCAGGTTTCCCGGATTTTCAGATAATGTGATCAGATAAATCCCCAGGGTTACTCTGCCTGCATTGATTTTTGTTTTGATCTTTTCGGGATTTTTAATTCCCTCGCCTACGTAATAATCTTTTTGCCACTTCAGCATTCCCTGCAAACACCCCTTTGTTCATGGATGATTCCCATTTTTTAAGGAATCTAAACAGGGCTGCGTAAAAACACAGCCCCATCATTAATAAAACTTCTGCTGCCTCGTCCACAGCCCTGCGCTTCGCAGCTCCAGGTATTCCTGATAAGCTTTCTCCACGATCTGTTTCTCATTGGAGAAACGAAGCAGATGATAGATTTCGTGAAACTTGTAATATCCGGAATCCACGAAATACTCTTCCCTTTGAGGCTTACTATGATAATTATCAGCCGACATCAGATACCAATGCACCTCTTTGTTGACCATGTCCTCCGGAACTGTAAAGTTATACTGGCTTTTACCGATATATCTGACAATGGAAGCTCTCACATCAGCCTCCTCCCTCACTTCGCGTAAGGCGGTCTGCTCATGGGTTTCCCCCCGTTCCACAGTCCCTTTCGGTAATACCCAGCCCTCGTAACGGTTTTTGTAAGACTTGTATAAGGCCAGAATCTTACCACGATGAATTACCACACCGCCACAGCTCGTTGCTTCTATCATTTTGCAATCCCTCCTGCAATGCGTGTGTCTTATAAACTGTATTTAGTATACAACTTTTTTGGAAAACTGGCAACAGGGAATGGCAAATAGTTATAAATCAAAGTAATATGCGTCAAAAATCTGTGCTGCCAAAGGTACGGCTGATTCACTTCCCGAACCGCCGTTCTCAACAATCACGGCAACCACGATATCCGGGTCGTCCACGTTTGAATATCCGATAAACCAGGAGTGGCTGGAGCCGTTTTCATCAAACTCCGCGGAACCGGTCTTTCCCGCTGCCGTATAACCTCTTCCGTTTAAAGCGGAAGCCGTACCGGAGGTCACCACCTGCTGCATCAGCTTGCCCAGAAGATTGGCTTCGTTGTCGGACATCAGACGCTTATAAACCGTGGTTCCATTTTTCTTTACGGAATCTCCGCTGCTGTTCACCACCTGGTCGATCAGGTAAGGCTTTACCAGCACCCCGCCGTTTGCAATGGCGCTTGTGATCAGTGCCATGTGCATGGGAGATACCAGAGTATTTCCCTGTCCGATGGCAGTCTGCATGACTAAAGTGTCCGCAGACTTTTTTTCAAGGGAAAAGATGCTGGTTTTGTAGGTATCAAGCGGAAGGCTTTTATTAAAAAGCAGATTCTCCGCTGTCTCCCGAAGGGATCCGCCTCCCAGATCCAGTCCAATGTCCGCGAACGCGCAGTTACATGAGCTGGCAAAAGATGAATAAAAATCCTCCTGTCCATGTACGGCTCCCTTGTAGCAGTGAAGGGTGTAATCATCCAGGGAGATGCTTCCCTCGCAGTTGTAGGAATAGCCCTCAAAGGTACCCTTTTTCCGGAAATAGTCCAGCGCAGTCACCACCTTGAAGGTAGAGCCAGGCGGGTAAGCGCCGTTAGTTACACGGTTTAAAAGACTGCTGTCGTTTGCGTCATTGATCAGGTATTCCCAGTTTTGTGCAAGTGTATTCGGATCAAAATCCGGCTTACTCACCTCTGCCAATACTTTGCCTGTATCCGGCTCCATGACCACCACAGCCCCTCTCCTGTCCCCCAAAGCATTGTATGCCACAACCTGCAAATGGGCGTTCAGGGTAGAGATAACCGTATCTCCCATATTCTTTCTGTCCAAAAATTCATTTTTCATCTGGTCCAGGAAGAACTGGTGTGAGCTTAAAAGTGAAAAATTTGCTTCCGATTCCAGTCCGCTTTTTCCATTGGAATCATAGCCGATCACATGAGCAAAAATATTGCTGTAGGGATAGTATCTCTCCTCTGTACCGTCCTCATACACATTGGTCTGCGCCAGGACCTCTCCGTCTGAGGACATGATCTTTCCACGGATCACCCTGTCGGAAAAGGTATCCTGCCTGGTATTGTAGGGACTGTTGATAAAATCCTCGCTTTTCACACTGTTATAATAAATCAGATAGCCTATCAGACTGACAAAAATCGCCGCGAAGAACCAGGATACAAAGGTATATTCCTTGTTTCTGCTTCTGCGCCTTCTAGTAATCTCCTTCTGACGCAGCCTCCGCTCTTTCTCTGGCTCTCCTCGCCGCCTCTCTTCGATATCTCTCAATTTCTTCGTCCTCATCTTCCCTATAAATATACAACCCCTGAATAATGGCGATCATCAGAATCGTGGACATCACGGAGGTTCCGCCGTAGCTTACCAGAGGCAGTGTCACACCGGTAAGCGGAATAAACTTGGTGGCGCCTCCAATGGTCAGAAATACCTGAAACGCATATTCCGTGCCAAGTCCAAGGGCAATCAGCTTATAAAAAGGATTTTTGATCTGAATGGAAATATTGACGATCATCAGGAAAAAGCTCATACATACAAGAATGAGACAGATCGCAAAAATACCGCC
The DNA here is from genome assembly GCF_964240875.1 of Ruminococcus sp. 5_1_39BFAA. Taxonomy (NCBI): domain Bacteria; kingdom Bacillati; phylum Bacillota; class Clostridia; order Eubacteriales; family Oscillospiraceae; genus Ruminococcus; species Ruminococcus sp. 5_1_39BFAA. The sequence continues at coordinate 76,542 of NZ_CAXSVO010000011.1, forward strand.
CATTTCCTCACAGATGGCGCTGAAAATAAAGTCGTTTTTTACAATGGGGATCTTTTCCGGTGAACCCTGGCACAACCCCATGCCGAACCAGCCGCCTGTCCCGATGGCAAACAGGGACTGGGCGATCTGGTAGCCCTCATCCTGGTAGACCGCCATGGGGTCCTTCCATGCGCTGACTCTCTCCCGCACATGTCCGAAAAGGAAGTATGCGATCACAGAGGCTACACAGCCTCCCGCCACGCCGATTCCCAGATATCCCACATTTTTCGTGGATACATATATCATCACCAGGTATGCCACAAAGAATATCACGGCACTTCCCAGATCCTTTGACAGTACCAGGATCCCCACGTGGAGTCCCGCTACCACCGTAGCCTGCACCACCTTGAAAAAGGTTACATCCCTCCACAAAAGGGCTGCCATAAAAAATACAAAGGTGATCTTGATCGCCTCGGACGGCTGGATTCCCATCAGGGAAAGCTTTGCTCCATAACTGGTTTTTGCAAGGATGAATACGGCTGCAAGGAGCACGATTCCAAGACCTGCATAGACCCAGGTGAGATTTTTCAAAAATTTCATCTTACGGATGATCACCGGAATGACCAGGGCAACTGCGCTGCCTCCCGCCACGATCACAAGCTGCCTTGTGGCGGATTCGATATCCAGCCTGCAGAGCATGATAAACCCAATGCTCAGAAGCATGCACATATTATTCAAAAGCAGCAGGGATGCCTTCTTATAGATCAGACGGTAGAGTATCTGGATGGCGGCAAAATACACCATCATCTCCCCGTAAAAAATAATGATCTCAAAGTCAAAGGTTTTCAAAAAGATCACTAAAAATGCAGTGAAATCCATAAAAAAGATCAGGGAAAGCTGCTTTCTCAGGGATTCTTTTTTTTCTTCCTCATCCTGTTTCCGTACCATATAAAAACAAAAAAACGTGTAAATGATCATAAGGGTGAGGATCACATATTTTGATAATTCTACTACAATGTTAATCATACGCCTTTACTCGGCTCCTCTTTTAAAATGACCTTTTGTGAACTCCCGTCCAGCAGACTTTTGTCCCTGCTGGCAGGTATCCAGAAACATGTGCAGGATTTTCTCTGCCTCCGCCGCTGTTTCCACGGTAAAGGAAATCCGGATGCACGATACGCCAAGGGCTTTTACCTGCTCTTTTTCCTTTAAAAGCCCGTATGGCAGACTGTTGTAGATGATATTATAACAGGGGCTTTTTTCTTTTGTAGTTCCGGTTTTCCACGGATAGCAATAGCATTCCATCGGAAATTCCTTATCATACCTGTCTTTCAGGAAAAGCTTCTCTTCCCTTTTGCTGCAGCCATAGAGATTTTTCCGGATGCACTGTGCGGAGTGCATCAGCGGAAGGTAACCATACACCAGCATTTCGCTGTTCTGATTATCCCTGTGCCGAAGCTCGCCTTCATTCAGCTCCAACGGAACAGTATTTCGAAGGATATGCTCTTTTTCCCAGAAGGATACAGCCTCGTTATTCCAGGTGTACAGAGAATGGTCAATCACGCATTTGTGTGAAAGCTTCCGCTCCTTCAGCATAGCATAGGTTTCCAGATTTCTCACCAAAAACCCCTTCATGCCTCTGGAAAGCCACTCTTCTGCCTGTTCCCAGTATCCATCCGGCACAAGTCCACGGGTGATATGCGGAAGTGAAAGATACATCTCCTTTCCATAGGAAAGGCCTTTCTCCAAATACTTTTCCATCAGGGAGCAGGGCAGATAAATGCCTGTAACACCCTCTTTCCGGCATAGCATCTCAGCAGTCCGGTCATCCTCGCAGGAAACGTAAAACGGAAGGTTCCCCATCGGCATTTGATTGCAACCTCTCTTTTTAGAGGGACGCACGGGCTCGTGGTAATCCCTTTTGCAGGGACTTATCAATTGTTTTTCCAGGGCTTCCAGAGCTTCCCTTCTCACCTCGTTTAATACCTTTACCGGTACAAAAATCCGGCTGTCCATATCAATATCCAGATTTTCCCACATAAAAGGAGTATTTCCCAGCTTTTCCATCTGCTGCCGGATCCGTACTTCTTCCATGGGCTGATTCTTTGCAAACTGCACCTCTCCGGCAGATGCGGATACCTTCGTTCCCCGGCAGGATACCTCCAGTATAACAGGACTCCCGGGAAAAAGGATTAAATTCCCATAAATTTTTTCTTTTCTTTTTATAATCTCCGGCTGAACATCTCCGGTCTTTTTTTCATTGGAAAAAGCCATCATAGAAGGACCGTTCTGCATCTCATAATATCCGGTGCAGGAGCCGCCCCTTGTAAAAAGATCAAGCAGGTATTTTTTATCCCGTTCCTCAACCTGATAATCCTCCCCACCCTTTTCCAGAAAAAGGTCCAGATATTTACGGTAAATGCGGGTTACGCCTGCCGTATATCCCGGCTGCTTCATCCTGCCTTCTATTTTAAGTGACATGACTCCGGCATTTATGATCTGAGGCAGCAATTCAATGGTACAAATATCCTTTAAGCTCAATGGGCATAAATCCTTGGTGCCTTTATATTTTTTTCCCTCAAGGGCTGTCTGGTAGGGCAGACGGCAGGGCTGTGCACACCGCCCTCTGTTTCCGCTTCTGCCTCCCAAAAGGCTGCTCATTAGGCACTGGCCGGAATAGCTGTAACAGAGAGCCCCGTGTATAAAGGCTTCAATCTCAATCGGACTTGCCTTATGCATCTCACTCAGTTCATCCAGCGAAAGCTCCCGGGCTGCCACTACTCTGTCAGCCCCAAGCTGCTCCAGAAATTTCATTCCTGCTGGGCCTGTCACAGTCATCTGGGTACTTGCATGGATGTGAAGACCCGGAAAAGCTTGTTTGATCAGAGAAAACACACCCATATCCTGAACGATCACAGCATCCAATCCTGTTTCATAATATGGGCGCAGATAATCTGGGAGCTGTTCGTAAAGCTCTCTGTTTTTCAGAAGCGTATTCACGGTAAGATAAAGCTTTTTACCATGTATATGAGCAATATCAATGGCTCGGAGCATCTCCTCCTGTCCGAAGTTTTTGGCATAGGCTCTGGCGCCAAACAGATCACCGCCTGCATAAATGGCATCTGCTCCCGCACCCAAGGCCGCCTCGAAGCCCTCATAGGAACCAGCAGGCGCCAGCAATTCTATATGATTCTGACTCACACAGCGTCACCTCTCTTTTCATAAACAAAGAGGAATCACCTAAGCAATTCCCCTCTTTCGTTTACTTTAACATTTCATCCAGTTCTTTTTCAAGCTCTTTGACTTTGCCTTCCAGAAGGCTTGCCTGGGTCAAGGCATCTTGTCTGCCTTTCTGTGCCTCTTCAATCTGCATACGCAGGGATATGAGCTCATGCTTCAGATCGTACATTTCCTGATCCTTCTGCTGCAGATCCTGCTCATATGCTTCCACCTGTTTTCTTGCCTTAAAATAATCATCCGTGATATTCAGGCTCAAAAGAGTATGCTTTGTCTCCATGGGTTGTCTGCTGTAGCCAGGCATACCGCTGAGCTCCGTGATTTTTTTATTCATATAGGACGCTACCTGCTGGAAATATTCCTCTGATTCGTAGCCGCCCAAAGTAATGATCTTTCCTCCGATGATTACCTGCGCTGTATTTTTGACTGCCATATATGTACAAGCCTCCTGTATCTTATCTGTCGCTTTTCATAGAAATCTATATCAAGGAAGTTCGATTCACTAAATTCGAGCGGCGCCGCAGGTCTGCTCTCATTAAGTTCCTTCGAACTAAGTTCGTACTAAGCTCTGTCGGCGCCTTCGGCTTGCCAGTCGCTAAGTACTCTACTTATTAAATTATAATCGAATTTTGTAGAAATGTATAGGATTTTTTACAAAAGTTTACTTTTCCGTTTCCGGACGTGTGTAGCCCAGGTGGCTGTAAGCCATATCCGATGCCATACGCCCCCGCGGAGTACGGTTGAGGAAGCCATTCTGTAAAAGGTACGGCTCATATACATCCTCCAGGGTGCCGGAATCCTCTCCGATAGCTGCAGCCAACGTTTCCAGTCCCACTGGCCCGCCCTGGAAATTCACGATCATGGTCTGTAAAATCCTTCTGTCCAGCTTATCCAGTCCGTACTGATCCACCTCCAGAAGATCAAGAGCAAAGCATGCCACATCATAGGTAATCCTGCCGTCATACTTTACCTGGGCAAAATCACGGACTCTTTTTAAAAGCCTGTTGGCAAGACGTGGTGTTCCCCTGGAACGCTTGGCAATCTCAGCCGCTCCTTTTGCATCGATTTCCACTCCCAGAACCTGTGCAGAGCGGACGATAATCGTGGTAAGCTCCTTCTGGCTGTAAAACTCCAGATGATGTACCACCCCAAAACGGTCACGCAGAGGCGCTGACAAAAGTCCTGCCCTTGTGGTGGCCCCCACCAGGGTAAACTTCGGAAGGTCCAGGCGGATCGAACGGGCAGAAGCCCCCTTTCCGATCATGATATCGATGGCAAAATCCTCCATGGCAGGATAAAGCACTTCCTCCACCTGGCGGTTCAGCCTGTGGATCTCATCTACAAATAGGATATCTCCCTCCTGCAGATTGTTTAAAATAGCCGCCATCTCTCCCGGCTTTTCAATGGCCGGTCCTGATGTCACCTTCATATGTACGCCCATTTCATTTGCAATGATCCCGGAAAGCGTGGTTTTTCCAAGTCCGGGAGGGCCGTAAAAAAGCACATGGTCCAGGGCATCATTCCGCTGCTTTGCGGCCTCAATATAGATTTTCAGCGTGCTTTTCGTTTTTTCCTGGCCGATATACTCGTCAAGAGACTGAGGACGCAGGCTTCCCTCCAGGGTAAAGTCCTCCTCCGTCACATCTGTGGTTATAATTCTGTTGTCCATATTTATACTCCATACAAAACAGGCATCGCACCTTTACATATTTTTCAGTGCAGCCTTTAAAATAGCCTCCACATCGTCAGGGTCTGCATCCACAGCCATCCGTACAGCCCTGAGTGCGTCTGTACTGCTGTAGCCCAGTGCTGTCAGCGCCTCCACGGCCTCCTGCCTTGCATCCGTCATCCCCGTTGCCGCATTTCCTGCCGTTTCCTGCTCATGAGCCAGCTTCGTCTCAAATGCTTCCTGCAGACTAAACTTGTCCTTTAGCTCAAGGATCAGCTTCTGTGCAGTCTTTTTCCCAATACCGGGTGCCTTGGAAAGAGTTTTTACATCATCAGAAAGTACGGCAAAACGAAGCTCGTCCGCCGTGATTCCTGACAAAACACCAAGAGCCGCCTTAGGGCCTACTCCGTTTACTCCCAATAACAGCTTAAACACCTGCAGGTCATCCTTATTTAAGAATCCAAAAAGCTGCATGGCATCCTCCCGCACCTGGAAATAAGTATGGATCTTCAGCTCCTCCCCAATATGTATCCGTGACAGGGCATTTCCTGTCATAAATATCTCATAGCCAATGTTTCCTGCCTCCAGGATTACGGAGGTCTCCGTCATATCAGCCGCTTTTCCGCGGATAAATGAAATCATAAATTCTTCCACCTTCATAAAATGTCGCTGTTATCATAACACATCAGAGAAGGAAACGCAAATATTCTTCGAAATACATAAAGGCTGCCCGCCGGAAATTCCGGCAAGGCAGCCTTTGCATCATACGAGCCACAGATATTCATATGGTCCGAGTAGAATGGCATTATTATAAGAGCGCACTGGGCGTCCGGTGAGAAGGTCCGTCATCTCTCCTGGCAGTCCGAACCAGTTGAAACGGTTTGCGTCAACCCACTGTTCATGTTCGGAAAAGTTTGCAAGCACCATCATTTTATTCTCACGATGGAAGCCAAACACAGCCTTGTTATCCAGATCCACCGGCTCTGATCTCAAGTCTGAGCGGAAACAGGGACTTGCCTTCCTGATCTCGATCATTTTTTTGATGCCTGTGAAAATCCTTCCCTGGACTGTACCGTGATCATAGCGTTTTGCCGCCGCATCCCAATCCATCTTTCCACGGTGGAGCCAGCGGGAATCACCTGCGATCTTACGGTCGTTTTTGTAGCTCCAGTCATTGAGCTGACCGATCTCATCACCGCTGTAAAGAAGCGGGATTCCTGTGTAGGAAATGATAACGGAATTCAAAAGCAGGATCCGTTTGATCGCCTGCTCGATCTTATAGCTGTGTTTTTCCTTCAGCGCCTGCTCAAGCCCACACATGGAAGCGAAAGTACCGCTGTTTCTGGCATCTAAGGTAACAAGATTGAATTCGTAAAGCTCTCCCACGGAAAAGCTTCCCGGATAACGTCCCTCCATAAAGGAGATCATAAACTGCTTATGCGCTTCCGGATCAAATCCCAGCTCATTTAAGATATCCTTTTCAAATCCCCAGCCGATGTCGTCATGACAGCGTCCGTAGTTGATCCACACTCCGTCTGAGGGAACACCGTAATCCTTTGACAGAGAACGCACCATCAGCCGTACATCCCTGGTTGCCAGAGAATTCCACAGAAGCACCATCAGAGAGGCATTGTACATAACATTGCACTCTTTTTCCTCAGGAGTTCCGAAATACTTTACAATCTCATGCGGCTCCACGATTGCCTCTCCTAAAAAGATCACGGAAGGGCATACCTCCTGGATGATGGAGTACATCATCCGAAGGAGGGTGTGGACTTTGGGGTGGTTCATACAGCTTGTGCCGATTTCCTTCCACATATAGGGAATAGCATCCAGTCTGAAAATGTCAATCCCCTTGTTGGCTAGTGTGAGAAGCACTTCAACAATTTTATTGAACACATGCGGGTTCGCATAATTCAAATCCCACTGGAATTCATAAAAACGAGTCATGACATATTTTTCCATGTCCGGATAATAAGTAAAGTTCCTGGGCGCTACACCGGGAAAAATTTCGGTCATAGTCTTTTCGTACTCATTAGGAACCGATGGATCATCGTACATAAAGTACATATCATCGTAATCATGGTTTCCGTTTTTGTACTCCTGAACCCACTTATGCTCTTTTGCCGTGTGATTTAATACAAAGTCAATGCAGGTGTGGATTCCGCGTTTCTTCAGATGCTTTACCACGTGCTCAAGCTCTTTCATGGTACCGAAACGGTCATCCACTTCCAGATAATCAGAAACTGCGTATCCGCCGTCATTGTTTCCTTCGCGTGATTTTAACAGAGGCATAAAATGTACATAGGTGACACCAAGCTCAGCCAAATAGTCAATTTTTTCCTCAAATCTCTTCAGATCCTCACTGAAGCGGTCCACATACAGCATCATTCCGACCATTTTTTCAGAGAGATACCAGTCGTTTCCAAGAGCATCCTGCTTTTTCAGGTCTGCGCTTCTCTCTTTTTTTGCCTTTGCAATAATATCCATAAGCTGTCCGTAACGGTAGCTGGTAATATCATTGTCTCCGTAAAGGTCATAATAGCTTTGCCGCAAATCCATATGTCGCCTCTCCTGAAATTATTTATTTTACTGCTCCGTTTACTACACCATTGATGATCTGTTTCTGGCAGATCAGGTAGAATAAAAGGATCGGGATCAATGCAAGCAGGTAAGATGCAAATGCCAGGTTGTAGTTGGTTCCGAACTGAGTCTGGAAGTTAAGCTGTGCCAAAGGCAGGGTGTTGATGCCTGTACCGGACAGGATAACCAGCGGAGTCATAACGTCGTTCCATACAGCCATTGCAGTCAGTACAGCTACGGTAGCGTGCATTGGTTTCATGATCGGGAAAATAATGGACCAGTAGGTTCTCCATGTGGTTGCTCCATCCACACGGGCAGCCTCCTCCAAAGCTCCCGGAATATTAACCAGATAACCTTTATAAAGCAAAAGGTTGATCGGCATATAAAATACAAGATACAGTACAATAACACCGAAGCGGTTTGCAATACCCATCTGTGCTGTCTGCTTAACAACAGGCATCATCAGAATTGCAAAAGGAACGAACATACCGCTTACAATGTAAAGATAAATGAAATTATAAACCTTGCTCTTGCCCATGCTTCTTCCAATGGCATACGCTGCAATTCCATGGATCAGGATCGCAAGAACTACTGTTACTACAGTCAGCAGTAAGCTGTTTCCAAGAGAACGCCAGAAGTCGGTTACTCTCATAGCCTCGCGGAAGTTGTCAAGGTTCCAGGATGACGGGAAAGCTAATGCTCCTGCCACATCGTTTGTCATTTCTGAGGGCTGTTTAAATGCAATGATCACAGCCATGTACAGCGGAAAGAAAATGGTGATACAGCCGATAATCAGCAGAATTGTAACCGGCCAATTTGTCCGCTCTGTCTGTTTATTGGTTTTTCCACTCATAACTGCTCCTCCTTCTTGTTGGTAATGGTCATCTGGATGACGGAAATCGTCACGATCATAACGAAGAATACAAATGCGTTTGCACTCTGGAATCCGAACTGACCGCCGCTCATACCGTTATTGTAGATCAGGTAGGAGATGGACTCTGTACTCTGGGAAGGACCACCCTTTGTCAAAGCTACGATCTGATCGAATACCATAAGGAAATTCTTCATACTGAGGACCATATTTGTGCCGAAGAAAGGAATGATCAGCGGGAAGGTCAGCTTCCAGAACTGCTTCCAGCCTGTAGCACCGTCAATGGAGCCAGCCTCATATACATCCTCCGGAACGGTCTGCAGACCGGAAATGTAAATGATGGTATTCATAGCGATTGCCTGCCAGCAGCCTACGATCACGATGGCAAACCATGCCTTTCCGGTACTGGAGAGCATACTGCTGCTGATTGCTTCGATACCAAGTGCCTGTCCGATTGCCGGAAGGATATAGGTAAAGAAGAAGCTGAAAATATAACCAATAACAAGTCCGCCAAGTACGTTGGGGATAAAGTAAATACCACGCAGGGTCGTTTTTCCTTTGATCTTACCGTTCAGTCCAAGCGCAAGGAGCAGACTGATGATGTTTGTAAGAATGGTACAAACTACTGCATACTTAAAGGTGAACAGATAGGATTTTCCTACTCGCGCATCCTGGAACAGATCCACGAAGTTACGAAGCCCTACAAATTCATAGGAGCCATAGCCTTTAAAGTTAGTAAAGCCGTAAATAAAGCCCTTGATCAGAGGCAATGTGTTAAAGCAGAAAAACAGTGCAACTACCGGAATGGTAATCAGCATAAATGTTCTTTTTCTGTCCTGTGTACCTTTGGATGGTTTCATGATTCTTCTCCCCCTTCCGCTGCTTCCGGATGCTCTTCATAATACTTCTGAACCTTGGTGATCAGGTCACGGTTGTATCGAGCCCATTCTGTGTCAAATCTCTCAAGGAAAGTATCAAGGGCATTTTCGCTCTCATCCATGAGGAATGTCTGGATCATAGCGTCTACAGCCATCTCACTTGGATAGTGATGATCCTGATAATCGGCCATTCTATCGTTCTCAATGTATTCCTTCATACCATCCAGCATGGAAGGAAGCTCAAAGTCTCCTTTCTTACACGGAACAGCACTCTGGTCATCCAGGTAAGTCTGGATATTTTCATCCTCATAGAGGAAATCAAGAACTTCGTAAACAGCCTCTTTGTTCTCGCAGTCTGCCATTACAGACCACTGAAGGTCATTACCGGAGTTTAATACGTTTTCGTCAGGATCATTGCTTCCCGGGAAAACAAAGGAGTCAACGTTGATGTCAGGATTTACAGATTTGATCTGCGGTACTGCATAACTTCCGATGACATACATTGCAGACTCTCCTCTTGCAAACGCCGTACAAGCATCGTTATAGCTGTAGGTGTACGGGTCCGGTTCTGCATACTGTAAAAGGGATTTTGTTACGATCGCTACATCCCGGTACGCCTCGGCAAAGGTTGCATTGCCGCTGTTTACCTGAGAGCAGATATCACTTGGAGCAAGGTCTACGCAAATTGCATTCCATGGTGCAAGACAGGTCCAGGTATCTTTGAAACCGAAGTACAACGGCTGGATACCTTCTGCTGCAATATCCTCGCACAGTGCGTAAAACTCATCCAATGTTGTAGGAATCTCCCATCCGTGCTCATCAAAAATATCTTTGTTGTACAATACACCGGCCGCATTTGCCATATAAGGAACTGCATAGACACCATCCATAGGGATAAACTCAAGTTCCTTATCAGTTCTTAAATAAGACTCTTTGATGTCCTTCAGACCTTCGTAGTCTGAAATGTCCATCAACATGTCAGAATCCAGGAAATTGGAATAGTTGATGTCACCGCCGATACCGATAATGTCCGGGTAATCCTCACGGATAAACCTTGTTTTCAAGATGGTCATGGCATCATTTGGAGAGTCGATCTTTAACTGGATATCATCGTGTGTGGAATTAAACTTTTCCTCCAGAGCTTCGAACGCTTTTACTGCCTCCGGTTTATACTGGACGATCTCCACGACTGTTTTACCGTTCTCCTCTCCGTTTCCTCCGCAGCCGGACAGGCTGATGGCAGCTACTGCACCAAGACCCGCGATCAGGGTGGTTGCGGCTATTTTTTTCCTAATTCTCATGTTACCTCCTCCTTCATTTTTGTGGCTCTTAAAACCACAGGATTAACGTTTGCCACTCTGCCAACCGGGTCTTTCATTTCTTTGTTTACGAAACTGCACATACCAGCAGAGTGGTATCCCCATCCGGTCCGCAATCTGTAATACGGATGTGCCCATGGTATGTGCCCCATAAAACTCACACTCCTTTCTCCTAATAAATAGTGTTAGGTTTTTTCTGTTAGTTATGCTAATTTGTTTTGTTAGGTTTTGCAATAAGTTGTACACAAAACCAATGTTTTCTCCGAATTTTCAGGTCGAAATTTATACAATATGCACAAAAAAGAAGGCTGTGGAGTACAAATACTCCAAACAGCCCTCTTTCTGCCATTCTTATAATTTCTATATCAGTTCAGCTTTACGCCTTCAAAATGTTTCGAACACTATCGCGTACGATCAGCTCAATCGGCAAATGCAGGGACCGAATCTGGACCGGTTCCCCGTAAATCCTTTTGAACAACATGTCCACCGCACCAACAGCCTTATCTTCCGGATGCTGGCGCACTGTTGTAAGAGAAGGTCTTGACAGCCTTGCATACACATTATCGTCAAATCCGGTAACAGAAATATCCCCCGGAACAGTAACACCCTGGGAAGAAAAAACACCCGCAGCCTCATTTGCAAAAAGATCAAAAACGAAAAATCCTGCGGTATATCCGAGATTCTTCAGGTTCCTCGCAAACTGTACCAGGATTTCTCTTCTTAGCTGCTTATCAAGAGGAAGACCGATAAAATCCTCTTCTCCCACCGCAAGCTTGAACCTGCTCATAGCTGCCATAAAGCCCCGGATCCTGTCACGGCTGCTTGTGGATTCTCTTCCTGCCGCATCATAAAAAAACGCGATTTTTCTATGCCCTTGTCCGATCATGTATGAGGTGAGATCGTAGGCGCCTTTAAAATCCTGCAGGCCCACATTGTCATAATCCCCATCACCTGAGTCCACAAAGACAATTGGTTTAGGCGTGCGTTTTGTCAGTTCATAACATTTTTCAGAAGGATATCCAAGTACAATAGCGCCTTCCACATTCCTTCCGGCAAGCTTCTTCAGAATCTGTTCATCCGTTCTGGGTGAGTCGCTGAGTACATAACGGTCATAGTTTGCAGCCCTCTTGATGGTGGCATCAAGAAGGCTGGAGCAGAAGGGGTCTGTTATGATTTCCTGCTTTCCCTGAAGAAAGAAATCCAAGGTGATAAGCTTAAGCTCTCCGCCTGTTTCTTCGTGATGGCTATCCTTCACGTAATGATTCTCCACAAGAGCCATCTCAACCTTTTTTCGTGTTTCCTCTGACATCTTACTTGTTCTTCCGTTAATGACATTTGAAACTGTAGTGGGACTTACGCCAAGCTGGTTGGCAATCTCTTTAATGGTTATCATTCTCTCTCCTTTTCTGCTTTTCACTATTGGTTTATTGGATGATTCCCCTTGGACAAACGTCCTTACATGCACCGCAGTTCGTACACTTTTCATAATCTATATGTGCGCAGAAATCTGTCACGGTGATGGCACCATTGGGACATGTTTTCTCGCATTTTTTACATCCGATACAACCTACCTCACAGGCGGAAGTAACGGCCTTGCCTTTTGCATGAGAGCTACAGCCAACTGTGATCTTCTGCTCATATGGTATCAGCTCGATCAAATGCTTCGGACATTTTTCCACGCATTTTCCGCAGGCTTTGCAGGTTTCTTTATCCACAACTGCAACGCCATTCACAATGTGAATGGAATCAAACGGACATGCCTTTACGCAGCTTCCGAATCCCAAACATCCGTAGGTACAGGCTTTTGCACCGCCGTTTGGTACAAAGGCCATCATTTCGCAGTCCTCCACGCCTGTATAGTCATAGTTTGAGGTTGTTTTTTCGCAGGTACCGGAACACTTTACGTAGGCAACCTGGCGTACCGTTTCCGCAACCTCCTGACCCATGATCCCCGCTATGATCCTGCCTACCGGCTCTCCGCCTACAGGACAGCGGTTTACCGGCGCTTCGCCTTTTGCAATGGCAGCAGCCAGGCCGTCACAGCCCGGATATCCGCAGCCGCCGCAGTTATTTCCCGGAAGAGCCTCGCGCACAGCCACTTCCTTTTCATCTACCTCCACTGCAAACTTCTTTCCTGCTACGCCCAGGAAAATACCGATAAAGAGGCCCACAGCCGCAACCAGTACAGTGGCAGCGATAATTGCTCCAACATTCATAATTTACGCCTCCTTAAATCAATCCTGAAAATCCGAAGAACGCAATGGCCATCAGTCCCGCTGTGAGAAGCACGGTAGGAAAGCCCTGGAATGCTTTCGGAATATCATTATATGCAATTTTTTCACGGATTCCTGCCATCAGCACGATGGAAATGGTAAATCCCGCTGCTGTCGCAAATCCGTTTACGGTTCCCTCAAGCACATTATAATCCTTCTGTACGTTGATCAGGGCAACACCCAGAACCGCACAGTTTGTTGTGATCAGAGGAAGGTATACACCAAGTGCCTGATAGAGAGAAGGTATGGCTTTCTTTAAAAACATCTCCACGAACTGTACCAGCGCTGCAATGATCAGGATGAAAACGATAGTCTGCAGATAAGTCAGGTCAAGAGGTACAAGGATCAGCTTGTAGATCAGCCCGGTCACAAAGGAGGACAGAGTAATTACGAAAATAACCGCACCGCCCATGCCTGCTGCTGTATTCGTAGTCTTAGATACGCCCAGGAAGGGACACAGTCCCAGGAACTGGCTTAAGACAACGTTATTTACAAGCGCAGAGCTTACAATGATCAATAACAATTCTTTCATCTTCCATTACCCCCTTTTTCCTTTGCACATGGTATTGCCGCAGGCTGCACAGCTTCCGCCGCAATCCGGATTGCTGGGGTCGATTCCTCTCTTTGCCGCACCAAGCTTAAATTTATTCTGGAGGGCAGATAAAGCTGCCAGAACGAAAAATGCTCCGGGCGCCAGAATAAAGATGGTGATCGGCTCATAACCAGCCTTTCCAGCCGCAGCATCAGCCAGAGGCAGGATCTGATGTCCGAAAAGCGCACCGGCTCCGATCAGCTCGCGGACAGCACCGATACAGGTAATACTGAGGGTAAAACCAAGCCCCATGCCAATACCGTCAAACAGTGAGGCAATGGGTTTATTCTTTGAGGCATACGCTTCTGCACGGCCCAGAATGATACAGTTTACTACGATCAGCGGGATGTAAATACCCAGGGAATCATACAGGCTTGGGATAAATCCCTGCAGCAGCATCTGGACAATGGTTACAAAGGATGCCACAACTACAATAAATGCAGGCATACGCACCCTGTCTGGAATGAAGTTCCTAAGCAGGGAAATCATAAGGTTTGACGCAGCCAGAATAACAGTGGTGGTCAGCCCCATCCCGATACCGTTGGTAGCTGAGGTGGTGATCGCCAGAGTCGGACACATTCCCAGCATCAGTACAAAGGTAGGATTTTCTTTGATGATGCCGTTTATCAAACGTTCAGAAGGTGTATTTTCTTTCATCTCTTAGTTTCCCCCTTTCTCATACCGGTATGCGCAAAGACCGGCATTGACGCCGTTTGTCATTGCATTTGTGGTAATGGTCGCACCGCTTAAGGCATCGATCTCATCATCCGCTGCAGCTCCTGTCTTTGTGTAGGTGAATTTTTCTACCTTTTTATCCTTGAACTGGTTTTTGAAATCATCTGTATTGGCACGCATTCCAAGTCCAGCCGTTTCACCGATGGACAGAATTGATATTCCGTTTAAGGTTCCGTCATCCAGTACGCCCATGGCAAACTGGATATCACCGCCATAGCCCTCAGAGGTAGTAACGGTAAACGCATAGCCCAGTTCATTGCCGGAGCTGTCCTTTGCAGCCATCACCTCGTCAATATTCTGAGCGCCGTATCCGTTTTCATCCAGATAAGCCTCAAGGTCGCTGTCCTCTCCGCTCATGATCAGTTCAAAGGAATCCGCATCTGCAAAAACTGCTTTGTAGGCTTCTTCCTTCGCCTTTGCTTCCTGTTTCGCAATAGGTCCTGCTGTGATATCATTGACAATTCCAAGAAGCAGTCCCGACACCAGGGTAATCGCAGTAATCGCAATGGTATCTTTTATAATTCGGTTGCTCATGCTTTTTTGCCTCCTTTCCCGAAGGCCACCGGGCGGGTGAAACGCTCAATCTGCGGAACCAGAAGGTTACAGAAAATAATCGCGTAAGAAACACCCTCTGCTGATGCGCCGAAGAGACGGAAAATCGCAGTGACAACGCCCAGACAGACACCGTACACGTATTGTCCCTTTGGGGTAATGGGAGTCGTCACATAATCAGTAGCCATAAACCATGCGCCCAGCATCAGACCGCCGCCGAAAATATGGCTGAACAGATAATTCATATCAAAGCCTTTGCCGGTACAAAGCATGTAAACGATCACAAAGACAGCAAAGGTACCGATGTATGTAAGGGGGATCTTCAGGTCAATGACTTTAAAGTAAAGCAGGATCACTGCTCCGATCAAAATCGCGATTGCTGAAGTTTCTCCGATGGTTCCCTGAATATTTCCAAGGAACAGATTCTTTACCGGGACAGAGCCTTCCACAAAACCGTGATCTTTTAAGGCAGCAAGCGGTGTAGCGCCGGTTACGCCGTCCACAACGCCTCTGAATTTATCAGATACGGCAAAGTCGGTCATTTTTCCCGCAAAGGATATCATCAGAAAACAGCGGCCTGCAAGTGCAGGGTTCATAAAGTTCTGTCCAAGTCCGCCGAAAAGCTGTTTTACTACAATAATGGCAAACGCACTGCCAAGTATTGGCATCCATAACGGAATGGAATACGGCATGTTCAGTCCCAGTAAGAGACCTGTTACTACGGCACTGAAATCCGTGACCGTGTTAGGTTTGTGCATGAAATGGTCGTAAAGCCATTCGGCAGCAACACTGGATACTACGGAAATAGCTACCACCAAAAGGGCGCGAAGCCCGAAATTCCAGATTCCAAATGCAGTGGCAGGAAGCAGTGCGATCGCCACCAACTGCATGATCTTGCTTGTAGTCATCCCATCCCGCACATGAGGATTGGATGATACATGAAACATTTCGCCCATGAATAACTCCCCCTTCTACTTCTTTTTACGGCTTGCCAGAACCATCTTGCGCATGGATTTAATGCTCTGTGTCAGAGGACGCTTTGCAGGACAGATATAGCTGCAGCATCCGCATTCACAGCACTCCATGCCATCGAATTTCTGGAAGCTCTCCATGTCACCATGCTCTGCAAAGGTGGCAAGGCGGGCCGGAATTACATGTCCCGGACAGACACTTACGCATCGTCCGCAGTTAATGCAGGCAGTATGTACAGCCTCTGATACAGGATCCTTTTCCATACAGAGCAGGGAGGAGGATGTCTTTACGCAGGGTACATGAAGGTCATAAATAGCAAAGCCCATCATAGGACCTCCTGAGATCACCTTTGCAGCATGGTCCTTCAGTCCTCCGGCAGCATCTATCAGCTCTGCAATATCCGTACCGGTATAAACCTCAAAATGGGCTGGATTCTTAATTCCGTTTCCGGTAACTGTAAAAATCCTTTTCATGATCGGCTTTCCCTCGATCACAGCATTGTAAACAGATGCCACAGTCTCCACGTTATCTACCACACATCCCACATCCGCAGGAAGCATGGAAGAATTGATCTCCCGTCCGGTTGTAGCGTAGATCAGGGTACGCTCACCTCCCTGGGGATATTTTGTCATTAATTCCTTTACTTCGATTCTGGGTATATCTTTCACAAGCTCTTTCATTTTGGCAATACAGTCAGGCTTATTATCCTCCACACAAATATAACCCTTTGCATTGTCAAACAGGGTCAGGATGATCCGTAAGCCATCTACAATTTTTTCCGGCTCATCCATCATTCTTCTGTAGTCGCTTGTCAGATAAGGCTCACATTCTGCCCCGTTTACCAAAACATATTCAATCTGCTCCGGACTTTTTGGGGCAAGTTTTACATGTGTGGGAAAGCCTGCACCTCCAAGGCCCACTACGCCTCCGTCCTGAATCCTTTTGAGAATTTCCTGTTTGGAAAGGTCTTCAAGACGTGCAGAGGTAAATTCCACCTCTTCATACAGATTATCATTTTCAATGACGATGGAGTTCACCATAGAGCCAGTCGCCACAAGCCTTGGTTCAATTGCCTTTACAGTTCCGGAAACGGACGAATGGACAGGTGCGGATACAAAACCGCCTGCCTCCGCGATCATCTGTCCTGCCAAAACCCGGTCACCCTTTGCGACCAAAGGCTTTGCGGGAGCTCCGATATGCTGCGAAAGCGGATAAACCAACTCTCCCTTCGGCAGATATTTTTCTACCGGGCAATTCTTGGACAACTCCTTTCCATCATAAGGGTGAACCCCACCCTTAAAGGTTAAAAGTCCCATATTTTTCCCTCCTTTATGTTAAGCATATTACATGCTTATCATTCTTCTTCCTTTTTCATTTTGGGTTTGCGTTTATTGCGGATACGGTAACCTCTGTTCAGGTTTGGATAAGATTTTACAAAACGCTTCACATTATGCCCCATCTTTCCAGCCATAGCCTCTTTATATTTCTGCAATTCACCGGAAAGCTCTGTCATCATAGCAGAACGCTTCTCTTCCAGTTCTCTCAGCAGTTCGAAGTCATCCAAATGCTCTCTGAGCTTATCCTTTGTCATACCGCTGGCATCTTCCAGGGAAGCCATTTTATTTCTGACCTTCAGCAAAAGCTCTCCCTGCATCTCGTCAAGCGCCTGCTCCCAGGCAGGGATACGTTCGTGCAGACGGAATGCTGCTGCTGCCGAGAAACAAAAGTCCACCACATAGACTGCTGAAATTACGCAGACCGCTATTTTTCCTGCTTTTACCGAATAAAGGGCAACAATATCTTCTACCATTGGATGGAGTACCCGGAAAAGCCCTACCGTAAAAACGCCCCATCCAAGAGATGCGCCGAGACAGATCCGTCCCTGAAAATTAAATTTCTTATCGCTGTAGTCCCACCAGGATGTATGAAAAATACTTTCCATCAGAACGGCAGTTACATATTCCAGAGCCGTCGCTACGGCAATTCCTCCAAAAAACAAAAACAGCAGGTTTCCGCTTACCGGCTTCAAAATGAGGTAGACCGAAAGGGCGCCGAAGCCGTAGATAGTGCAAAAAGGCCCGTTTATAAATCCGCGGTTTACAAGCTCTCCCTTTTTCGCAGAAACGTAGCAGGTTTCCCAAAGCCATCCTAAAAAGCTGTATATAAAAAACCAGTTAGCAATGTGATAAAAATCAATGCCATTTACAGTTGCATTCCAAATCATATCTTTACCCTCTTAAATTCAAGTCTCTTCTATAGTTTTATACTATATGTTACTACTATACCTTATTTTATGATAAAATTCACTACCAAAATAAAAAAAAGTTGTGTATAATTAGGTACAATTACAGAAAGGAAATTCTTAACATGATTGTTAAAAAAACGCCTATTTTACAAGGCTTTCCGCAGTTTCAGACTGTTAAAAATTTATCTGAAAGGAACGGTTGTTCCGATGGTTTTTCACCAGTTTTTTATGATATTGAAACAACCGGATTATCACGAAATTCCACTTTTTGTTATCTGATCGGCGCCGCTGCTTTCGAAGCCAATACATGGCAGCTCTATCAGTGGCTTGCGGAAGATGAAAGTGAAGAACCGGAAATCCTGTCACATTTCATAGAGTTTATGAAACCGTTCACTTGTACCATTCAGTATAATGGCAATCATTTCGACCAGCCTTACCTGGAATCGCACTTCCAGCTTCATGATCTGGAAAACCCGTTTGAGGAAAAGGTTACGCTGGATCTGTACCAGGAGCTGAAGCCATTGAAAGGGCTTTTAAAACTCCCCGGCATGAAACAGCCTCAGTTGGAAGCTTTTCTGGGAAACTCCTCCAGAGAATACTGTGACGGCGGAGCATGTATACGGCTCTACAGAGACTTTTCCTCCCGCAGGGATGAAGAAACCTGCCGCATTATCCTTGGACACAACCAGGAGGATCTCCTGGGGCTTGGTAAAGTATTCGAAATGCTCGGATATCTTTGTCTTACTGAAGGAAACTACAGTGTATCAGACGCCCGGTTCGATGGAGAACGGCTGCTTCTGAAGCTGGATCTTCCCTTTTCCCTGCCGAGGGAATTCTCAAATGGAAACCGTGTCTTTTATATTACAGGCCGTGACCGCAAAGCCCGTTTATCTGTCTGCGCTGTGAACGGACAGATTCGGCAGTATTATGAAAATTATAAAGATTATTACTACCTGCCGGGCGAGGATACGGCAATTCCCAGGACACTGGGCACCTATTTGGATAAAAGCCTGCGCAAACCCGCCAAAAGAGAAACCTGCTATACCTGGTTTGACTGCACAGGAGACTTTCTCGTGAACAGAGAAAAGCAAATGCAGTATCTGTCCCACTCTCTGGGGTTTCTTCTGGGAACACTAAAGTAATGATAAAGCTGTGTCAAAATGGAGATTGCCTATAATGTGGAAAAGAGGGTATCGTCAAAGACGGTACCCTCTTAAAATTTACTGAATCAGATTACTCTTCTACTGGCTCTTCCTCAACCGGAGCCGGAGCCTCCAGAGCTTTCATGCTCAGGCTGATCTTCTTATCTTCGCCGTTGAAATCAACAACCTTTGCTTCGATTTCCTGACCGATAGCAAGAACATCAGATGGTTTTGCAACATGCTCTCTGGAAATCTGGGAAACATGCAGAAGCGCATCTACGCCTGGTGCCAGTTCTACGAATGCACCGAAATCGGTCATGCGTGCAACCTTACCGGAAACTACATTGCCTACAGCAAATTTCTCAGCAGCAGTCAGCCATGGATTCTCTTCCGGGAATTTCAGGGAGAGAGCGATCTTATCACCGTTGATGTCTTTGATCAGGACTTTAACCTGCTCACCTACAGTGAATACCTTCTTCGGGTTCTCTACTCTGCCCCAGGACATCTCAGAGATATGAAGAAGTCCGTCTGCTCCGCCAAGGTCAATAAATGCACCGAAATCGGTTACGTTCTTTACAACACCCTCTACAGCGTCACCAACATTGATTCGCTCCATAAGCTCTTTCTGCTTCTGAGCCTTCTCAGCAACAAGAAGCTGCTTGCGGTTACCAATGATGCGGCGTCTTCTCGGGTTGAACTCTGTGATAACGAATTCGATCTCCTGATTTGCATATTTGGATAAATCCTTCTCGTAGGTATCGGATACAAGGCTTGCGGGAATGAATACTCTTGCCTCTTCAACATTGACGCATAAGCCGCCTTCCAGTACCTGTGTTACAGGAGCCTTTAATACCTCCTGGTTTTCAAATGCTTCCTCAAGGCGTTTGTTGCCTTTTTCAGCAGCCAGTCTCTTATAGGTTAAGATAACCTGACCTTCGCCGTCGTTTACCTTCAAAACCTTTGCTTCCATGGTATCGCCAGGATGTACAACATCTGCGAGTACAATGTTTGCATCATTAGAGTATTCACTCTTACTGATAATACCGTCTGCTTTATAGCCGATATTCAGGATGATCTCATCTTCTTTTACGTCGATGACAGTACCCTGTACGATTTCTCCATTTCTGATAGTTTTTACGGAATCTTCCAGCATCTGTTCAAAACTTAATTCTGACATGTTCTTGAACCTCCTCAATAATTTTCTTTGGGGTGGAAGCCCCTGCTGTAATACCTACATAACTACTGCATTGGAACATTTCAGAATCCAAGTCTACAGGTGTTTGTATATAGTAAGTATTTTCACATTCCTTTTTACATATTTCAAACAGCTTTTGAGTATTGGAACTATGCCGGCCGCCAACAACCAACATAGTGTCTACCTCTCCGGCTATGCTTTTTGCTTCTTTCTGCCGTTCTTCGGTAGCATTACAAATAGTGTTTAAAACATTAAAAATATTTAAAACATTATTATCATACCTCTTTTTGCCGAGAATTTCAACTAAATCTTTAAATTTGTTGTAATTAAATGTCGTCTGTGATACAACGCAGACTTGCTTTTCGGCGGGAGGATTGAATTGTTCTGCTTCCGCGGATGTCTTGATTACTGTGCAGTCCCCGCGGCACCATCCGCGGATACCCACAACCTCCGGGTGTTCTCTGTCACCAATGATGACGATGTGCGCACCTTTCGCGCTCTCCCGCTCCACGATCCTGTGAATCTTCAGCACAAAGGGGCAGGTTACATCCACATAGGAAAGCTTTAATCCGTCAAGCTTATCGTACACAGCTTTTCCTACTCCATGGGAACGGATCACGACCGTGCTTCCCGGCGGAAGCTTCTCCAGGCTGTCCTCGTCCGTTACATGAACGCCCCTGTTCTCCAGATCCTTTACCACCTCTTCATTGTGAATGATCGGTCCTAGAGTGTATATGGGATCCTCACTGCTATCGATAAGCTCGTAAACCTTATCTACAGCTCTCTGCACACCGAAGCAAAATCCTGCTGTTTTAGCCACTTTTACTTTCATCCGCTATGCCACCTTTTCCCGGTATATTCTCAGCATTTCCTCCACAACCTCATCAATGGTCATGTCGGAGGAATCCAGAAGGACAGCATCCGCAGCCTGACAAAGAGGAGAAACCTCACGGTGCATATCCCTGTAATCCCGCTCTATGATATCTTTCTTGATTTCCTCAATATCACAGGCAACTCCTTTTTCAGAAAGCTCCAGGTAACGCCGTTTTGCCCTGGTATCCGCACTTGCTGTCAGGAAAATCTTGACCTGGGCATCAGGCAGGATGGTTGTTCCGATATCCCGCCCGTCCATCACCACATCATTTTCAGCGGCAAGACTTCTCTGGAGATTCAGAAGATGCTCCCTTACTTTCGGATTCGCCGAGCTTACGGATGCCATATTTCCCACTTCCTCAGTTCTGAGATATGGATTTACATTTTCTCCGTTCAGCATGACGATCTGCTCCCCGTCTTTGTATTCAATGGATACGGATGCACCTGTACAGGCTTTCGAGATTCCTTCTGTATCCTGACCGTTTACGTTCATTTTCAGAAGGTAGAGAGCCACTGCGCGGTACATGGCGCCTGTATCCACATAAATGAATGAAAGCTCCTTTGCCACCCTTTTTGCAATGGTACTTTTGCCTGCTCCGGCAGGTCCGTCAATGGCAATATTGCAACCCATTTTGTTGTTTCCTCCTTGTAGGTAATTTGCTGTTACTGAATGGCCTGTGCTGCCAGATATGCGGTGGACCAGGCGATCTGAAGATTAAATCCGCCTGTCACTCCATCCAGGTCAAGGACTTCACCGATAAAATACAGGTTCTTTATCCTTCTGGACTCCATAGTTCCCGGTTCTATTTCCTTTACAGAAACGCCGCCTCTGGTGATAATGGCCTCTTTAAACTCTCCCATCCCTGTAATTGTAAACGGAAAAGCCTTTATAATTTCTTCAAAATGAAGCCTTTCTTCTCTGGAAATATCATGGATCTTCTTTTCAGCCGGAATACCGCCAAGCTCCAGCATAACAGGAGTCAGAGATGCCGGGAACAGAACACTGATGACATTTTTAAACTGTTTGTTCTGACCTGCTTCAAACTCCCTCAGGACACGCGCGTCAAGCTGTTCCGGAGAAAGCGCCGGCTTCAGATCAAGGCTCGCCTTCAGCTCGCCCTTTTCCATTTTTCTGCCGATATGGGCACTGGCAGACAGGATCATTGGACCTGTCACACCGAAATGCGTAAACATCATTTCCCCAAAATCCTGATACAGCACTTTTTTTCCGGATTTGATCGTAAGCCCTGTGTTTTTCAGGGAAAGGCCCTGCAGTCTGGGAATATAGTCCTCTTTTGTCTTTAATGGTACAAGGGAGGGGGCAATCTCCGTCACCTTATGACCTGTTTCTTTGGCAAAGCGATAACCGTCGCCGGTAGATCCGGTAGCCTGGTAGGAATAGCCTCCTGTCGCCACGATCACCGAATCCCCATCCATTTCCCTGCCATCGATAAGCTTCACTCCGGAAGCTTTGCCGTCTCTGCACACAAGATCTTTTACCGCCGTATGGAGATGGATCACTGCCCCGGCTTTTTTCAACTCCCGCTCAAGAGCCTTTATGATATCTGAGGAATGATCTGACTGAGGAAATACACGGTTTCCACGCTCCGTTTTCAGGGGTACGCCTGCATCCTCAAAAAATGTCATCACATCCTGCGGCCCATAGGTATAAAATGCGCTGTACAAAAACTTGGGATTGCTCATCACCGCTGGAAACAGCTCCTCTGGGGCACAATTATTTGTAACATTGCAACGGCCCTTTCCTGTAATATACAGTTTCTTGCCAGACTTTTCGTTTTTTTCCAGAATATGCACCTCATGACCGGCACGGGCTGCATGGACACCTGCCATCATGCCTGCGGCTCCGCCGCCTATGATCAAGACCTTGCTCATGAAATAACCTTCCTTATTCTCCTGAATTTTCGGCGATCCTGCCAGTCAGCCAGGCAGGCTGTCTGTAAGAGCGCAACAGGGAGCCTGCCTGTGCAAGCTCCCTGAAATGTCTTCTTATACCGGATATGCTCCGTTCTTAGTGTCAGCGGCTGTCTCATCAACCTTTGTTTTCTGTGCCTGACGGTATTTAAAGAAGTCCGTAGCAACCTGCGGGAACAATGCGTAGGATAATACGTCCTCATCCTGTTCTTTATACTGTGCCATTTCGCTTTCCAGTTTATCCAGCTCATTTTCAATAAGATCAGCAGGACGGCAGGTGATCGGCGTGGTATCACCGATACATTTTTTCTGTACTTCCGGATCAAATGGCTTTACAGTTGCGCCGTATTTGCCGCTTAAGATATCTTTTGTTTCTTTGGTAGCGATCTTGTATCTCTCACCCATTACAACGTTAAATACAGCCTGTGTACCAACGATCTGGGAAGACGGAGTAACAAGCGGCGGCTCGCCAAGGTCTTTACGTACGCGCGGAACCTCTTCCAGAACATCGTAGAATTTATCTTCTGCATGCTGCTCCTTTAACTGGGAGGTAAGGTTGGATAACATACCGCCCGGTACCTGATACAGAAGTGTTTTAATATTTACGCCCATGTTCTTCGGGTTCAGAAGGCCGCTCTCAAGAGCCTCGTCACGCAGCGGACGGAAATAATCAGCGATCTCTGCCAGAAGATTCTGGTCAAATCCTGTATCATACGGAGTTCCCTTGAATGTCTCTACCATAACCTCAGTTGCAGGCTGGGAGGTACCCAGTGCAAATGGTGACATTGCAGTATCAATAATATCAACGCCTGCTTCTACAGCCTTTAAGTAAGTCATGGAAGCAACACCTGAGGTGTAATGGGTATGAAGGTCGATCGGGATCTTTACAGCCTCTTTCAGAGCTGTTACAAGCTCAGTTGCCTTGTACGGAACAAGAAGACCTGCCATATCCTTGATACAGATGGAATCAGCTCCCATCTCCTCGATACGCTTTGCAATACCTGTCCAGTATTCCAGAGTGTAGGCATCACCTAATGTATAGGAAAGAGCTACCTGGGCATGAGCTTTTTCTTTGTTTGCTGCGGAAACGGCTGTCTGCAGGTTACGCATGTCGTTAAGGCAGTCAAAAATTCGGATGATATCAATTCCGTTGGCAACGGATTTCTGTACGAAATACTCTACCACGTCATCTGCATAAGGACGGTATCCCAGGATATTCTGTCCACGGAATAACATCTGTAATTTTGTGTTTTTGAAGCCGTCACGTAATTTACGAAGTCTTTCCCATGGGTCTTCCTTGAGGAAACGCAGGGAAGCATCGAAGGTTGCACCGCCCCAGCACTCTACGGCATGGTAGCCAACCTTATCCAGTTTATCTACGATTGGAAGCATCTGCTCTGTGCTCATACGGGTCGCGATCAGGGACTGATGAGCGTCACGCAGAATAGTCTCCACAATTTTAACAGGTTTTTTTTCAATTTCTGCCATAATTGTTCTCCTTATATTTTTTCAAAAAATCTTGGAAGGAAGTTCGATTCCTAGATTCCATAAATCGCCATAAAAGTACCGGCTGCTACTGCTGTTCCGATAACACCTGCCACGTTGGGTCCCATTGCGTGCATCAGAAGGAAGTTAGTCGGGTCAGCCTCAGCTCCCACCTTCTGGGATACACGGGCTGCCATAGGTACAGCGGATACACCGGCAGAACCGATCAACGGATTGATCTTGCCGCCTGAAAGCTTGCACATCAGCTTACCAAGCATAACACCGCCGAAGGTACCAAAGGCAAATGCCACCAGACCTAATACAACGATCTTCAGTGTCGCTACGTTTAAGAATGCCTCTGCGCTTGTGGATGCACCAACGGAGGTTCCCAGAAGGATAACAACGATGTACATCAAAGCATTGGAAGCAGTTTCGGTGAGCTGTTTAACGACACCTGACTCTCTGAACAGGTTACCAAGCATTAACATACCTACCAGCGGAGCTGTTGTAGGAAGGATCATGCAGACTACAATGGTGATCACGATCGGGAATAAGATCTTCTCCAGCTTGGAAACCGGACGAAGCTGTTCCATTTTGATCTTACGCTCTTCTTCCGTCGTAAACGCCTTCATAATAGGCGGCTGAATGATCGGAACAAGGGACATATAGGAGTATGCGGCTACCGCGATCGGTCCCATCAGGGATGTCTGTCCCAACTTACCTGCAAGGAAAATGGAGGTCGGGCCGTCAGCACCACCGATGATGGAGATTGCTGCTGCTGCTTTTCCATTGAATCCAAGGAAAATTGCCAGGAAGTATGCAACATAGATACCAAGCTGTGCTGCTGCGCCCATCAGGAAGCTCTTCGGGTTTGCGATCAGAGGACCGAAATCCGTCATTGCTCCAACGCCCATGAAGATAAGTGAGGGCAAAATACTCCACTCATCCAGGATATAGAAATAATGAAGAAGTCCGCCTACGCCATTAGACATATCCTCCGGGTTTGCCATGATATCCGGATAAATATTAACAAGGAGCATACCGAATGCGATCGGAACCAAAAGAAGCGGTTCAAATCCCTTTGCGATTGCCAGATATAAAAATACACAAGCAACCAGGATCATCAGATAATTGCCCCATGTCAGATTAAAGAATGCTGTCTGGTGAAGCAGGTTGGACAATGTTTCTGTTACATAAGACATTTGATTACCTCCCGACTTAGTTCATGGTTGCCAGGGTATCTCCATTTTCTACAGAGGCACCTTCTGCAACATCAATGCTTGCAACGGTTCCGTCCTGCGGAGCTACTACCGGAATTTCCATTTTCATGGATTCCAGAATGACAATACTGTCACCAGCCTTAACTGCCTGTCCTACAGAAGCAGCGATCTTTAATACTTTTCCAGGTACGGATGCGTTTACCTTTACTGCGCCAGCGCCAGCGGCCGGAGCTGCTGCTGCCTTAGGAGCTGCTTTCGGAGCAGCCTTTGGTGCTGCTTTTGGAGCTGCTGCTACCGGAGCGGAAACACTGCCGGTCTCTTCTACAGTTACTTCATATGCTGTTCCATTAACGGTAATTGTATAACTTTTCATTTTAAAATCCTCCTATGCTTTACCTTTTCTTACGATTTACTTTGCGGATGGAACGGACAACAAATCCGTCTGTGGTGGTTCCCTCGGAAGCTGCGATCGCTGCTGCGATAACCGCGATCAGCTCGGTATCATCGACCTCTTCCTCAACTACTGCAGGTACCGGTACCGGAGCAGGTGCCGGAGCGGCTGCCTCTTTCTTTTTCTTATTGTCCGGATTCGGGATGAATCTGAACAGATAGATCACAAAGCTGAGGAAAACCAGCATGATAAATACTGTTCCAAGTCCCATTAAAGTATTCATTCCAGCCCTTCTTAAAGTCTCTGCCATGGAATACTGTACATCCACGGTAATGGAAGTTGGCGCTCCTGTAGCCACATCGTAGGTGTATACGAAATTGGCGTCAGCTTTTTCAAATGCCATAGGAACTGTTACGGTATAGATATCATCATCAAGGGTGACCTCAGTCTCGCCGACATCGTCCTGGTCTTCCTTTTTGGCACCAAGCTCGTCTCTATTGGTAGTCCATGAAGTCATGGCCTGAGCAGTGAAGTCATCGCCAGACTGTGAATAAGCTTCGATGTCTTCATCGGAAAGGCCGATGATGGTATCCGTAAGTCCCTCGGATGTGGCAATCATCGTCTGCTTTAAGGTATCATCGATCTCTTCTGCCCAAACAGCACCTGCACCGGAAATGGTGATGGCTGCTGCGCAGAAAAATGCGGTGCAGACGGAGGATACTTTCTTAAAAATATGCTTCATATGCTTCACCTCGCTTAGACCGTTCCGTGTTTCTTAGACGGACGTTCTTCCCTTTTTGTGAACAGCATTTCAAATGCACCAATCACATATTTTCTTGTATCAGCCGGGCTGATAATGGTGTCAACATAGCCTCTTGCTGCTGCGGAAGCCACGCTGGACTGAAGCGCTCTGTATTCTGCCGCCTTTTCTCCAAGAACCTTGGCATCTGATCCGGCATACATGATCTTTGCTGCAAGGGATGCATCCATCATTCCGATCTCAGCATTTTCCCATGCGTAAACCATGTCAGCGCCGATTGCTTTGCTGTTCATGGCAATATAAGCATTTCCGTAAGCCTTTCCGATGATCACGTTTACCTTCGGAACGGTTGCGTCTGCAAAAGCATGTACCATTTCGCCAACGGATTTTGCCATCATCTTTTCATTGCAAAGGGTTGCTTTGAAGCCATTTACGTTTGTAAGTGTCAAAACAGGAATCTCAAATGCATCACAGAATTTTACGAAATCTGCTGCTTTTCTCGCTCCTCTTGCAGAAAGGCTGCCGTCAAACTCCTCTGTCTTATTTCCATCTGCGTCATATACCTCGCTTCTGTTGGCTACAGCACCTACAGTAGCTCCGTTCAGACGGATAAAGCCAGTTACCATATCCTTGCCGTAATCAGCCTTTACCTCAAAGAACTGTCCGTTGTCTGCGATCTGGGAAAGTGCGATGGAAGTATCGGCTACACAATTTTCCAGAGTCTCACATACACGGTTCAGATCGTCGTCACATTCTACAAAGGAATCGGTATCTTCGCAATTGGATGGCAGATAAGTTACCAGTTCGCGGATTTTTCCGATCACTTCCTCTTCGGTTCCCATTCCATCGATCAGTCCTGTTTCCTCGCTCTGGAATTTCGCTGCGGATGTATCGCATTTGGAAACGCTGTTTCCTTCCAGTGCATTTGGGGTGTTGACGAACATTTTACCTTTCTTTTCTTCAATAAAGGTAAAATCGGTAAGAGCCGGGATGACTGCCATACCGCCGCCGCAGGTTCCGAAAATTCCGGTAATCTGCGGAATCATTCCGGATGCCAGGGTCTGTTTCATGTAGATCTCGCCGAAAGCTTCCAGTGCATCGGTAGCCTCCTGGAGACGAATGCCAGCACAATCAACCAGTCCGATCACCGGTGCGCCGGTCTTCATAGCCAGGTCATAAAGTCTGGAAATCTTTTTTGCGTGCATTTCGCCAACGGTACCGTTTAATACGGAAGCATCCTGGCTGTATACATATACCAGATTTCCATCAATAACGCCATAGCCGGTGATCACACCGTCAGAAGGCGCCTTTTTCTCAGTCATGTTGAAATCTGTATTTCTGGCTGTTACACTTTGTCCGATTTCAACAAAACTGTTCGCGTCAAGCAAAGAATCAATTCTTGTGCCTGCTAAGCTTTGTGTTGCGTTACTCATTCTTTCTTGCCCTCCATTTTATAAAAATTTAAAAGTATAACCAAATTTTCTGCCGATTATAATTGTACATTTTTTCGCACCTTTTTTCAATAGTTTTCCCTATTTTTTGTTAAAAATTTGGCTAACACAAAAAACCGCCGGATTGCCGTTTGATATTCAGGCAATCTGACGGATTCTGTTAATGAAAAAAATCATGGAATACTTTATTGACACACCACTGATAGCTGATCTTCTCAACGGACTGTCCGGTGAGAACAGGATAAGATGCTATTCTTTCAGACCCCAGATAATAGGTGATCGTCCCAATAGACTGTCCCTTTTTCACTGGCGCTTTCAAAGTCTTTGGAACAGAAACGCGGCACTCGATCTGCTCATCGTTTTTCAGAAGGATTTTTTTCTGTTTTTCTTCTTCCGTAGCCTGGCAGGTACAGTCCAGATATACGGCCTCGCCCAGCCGTCCCTCTCCTGCCACCCCATCTGTCACCTGCACTTTTGAAAGATGCGGTTCTTTCCAATAGGTCTGATACTGAAAATTTTCATCTCCGTATTTTAAAAGGGCCTTTGTATCGCTCCATTTATATGTCTTATTGTTCGGCCACCCACAGCCCAAAAGAGCCACGATGAATGTTTTATCCTCAACCTTTACGGCGCATACATAGCAGTACCCCGCATTTCCTGTAAAACCGGTTTTGCCGGAAAGCACCCCGTCCATCATATCCAACAATGAATTTGCATTATGGATAGAAAACTGACGCTTTTTGCTTAAATCCGTAAAAGAATAATCCCTTGTCTCCGTGATCCTGAGAAAGGTTTCGTTTTTGATAGCATACCGCATGATCAGAGCCAGATCTCTTGCCGTAGTGTGGTGTACTCCGCCCGAATCCGCAGCATCCAGTCCGTTTGGCGTCACAAAATGGGTGTTCGTACAACCGATCGCCTTTGCCTTTTCATTCATCATCTCAGCAAAGTGTTCCACTGTTCCGCCGATATGCTCCGCAATGGCGACAGCCGAATCATTATGGCTTTTTAGCATAAGAGAATACAGAAGATCCTCCATGTAGTACTGCTCACCTTCTTTGATGTTAAGCTGAACATCGGGCTGTGCAGCCGCATTGGCGGAAACGGTCACATAATCATCCCCGGAGGCATTTTCCAGGGCCAGGATGCAGGTCAGTACTTTGGTAGTGCTTGCATTGGGTCTGGCTGCCTCCCCGCTTTTTTCATAAAGAACCCTGCCTGAATCTGCGTCCATCAGCACAGCAGACATGGAATAAAGATTTCCCGGTCCGGTGTCCGCAGACTCCATATCCACAGCCGCAGGGATCATCTGTACCACATGCCCCAGATTCTCTCCTGCTGCACGGACAGAAATATCATGTGTGAAAAAAGTTAATGCCGAAAAAAGGCTGATCACTGCCATATGCCTGATATTCATATTTCACCTCAAGTCCGTTTATAGAAATATGATATGCGGACTTGTCCCGGCATATGTCATCCGTTATAGGTTAAATTCCATCTTTCAGACAAAGGCTTTTCTTCTTTCAAAAGCCCATACAGCTCCATAAGCTCAGCGGGAGCCTTTTCCGCCTCTGCCTCAAATAGTTCATTCAGTTTTTCCACAGGCTCTCTTGACCCCTCAATGGGCTGAGGTGTCATAAAATATTCGGTAAGGCTTATCTGTGCATTCCTACCTGCCAGAGCTGTGATTTTTTTAATACGCTCTCTCCGTAAGCCGCCGTCATCGCATACCATGAGATTCGTCAGGAATTTCATCATTTTCAGGGACAGATAAATGTTTCCGGTCCTGATAAGCGGCAGCGCCTCATGAATGACCTGCGCATACTCTTTCTTTACCCGGATGCAGTCAGAAGGATGGTAGGAATACGGATTTTTCCCTGTTTTTTCCATAAGATAACGATCAAATTCCTTTTCCAGAAGGGTATGGGAAATAATCCCTTTTTCGTCCATTTCATCTACATATGGATGGCAGGCGGAATCCAGAAGGTAATGGCAGCCAAAGCCGAGAAGGTATGCCAGAAGCGGTCTGCTTTTATGCTCCCTTACCTGTGCCATTCCCTGCTCAAAAAATGCCCTTGCCTTTTCCTTGTGCATCTGGATGCCGAAGCAGCTCACAGGATTTTTGCAGACCATAAAATAAAACAGGATATCCGGTCCATGAAGCCCGATCCGGTACAGATCGCCGTTCTCGCGGATCACCCTTTTCACATCCTTCGGCAGTTTTCCATAGATTTTTTTTCCAAACAGATCATGTGTATACGTGGTTGGCATTTCTTTTGTCTCCTTTTTAAACATCCAGCTTCAGTTGGATTTCTTCTTCTGCTTCCGCTTTAAAATCTGCAAGCTTTACGGGATCCAGGGATGGAAGCTCCTCAATGCCCTGAACACCAAAGGTGCGCAGAAAGCCTTCTGTGGTACCGAACAAAATCGGACGCCCCGGCGCATCCAGACGCCCCAGTTCCTTGACCAGATCATATTCTACCAGCTTATTTACTGCATGGTCGCATTTTACGCCTCTGATCTTTTCTATCTCAGCCTTTGTTACAGGCTGTTTATATGCAATAATGGAAAGAGTCTCCAGCATGACATCTGTCAGAGCGGGCTTTTTCGGCTGCATCGCGATCCGTATGAGATTTCCGTAATATTCCTTTTTGGTACATAGCTGAAAAGAATCTTCCAGCTCAATGATCTGGATTCCCCTGTCCTCGTCCTGATATCGGTCCATCATATTGCGGATGATTTTTTCCGTTGTATTTTTATCCTGCTCAATGGCTTTAGCAATCTGGGTCAGCTCCACAGAATCTCCCATGGTAAACAGGATTGCCTCAATTGCAGCCTCCAATTTCTTGATTTCCACGAATTTACCTCATTCTATATTGTGATTTTTATGACTCCTCTGCAAATTCCGTAAGGTTTTTCCAGGTTTCCGGATCCGTGACCACATCAATATTGATATCGTCAAAAAGACCTTCCTGTTCCACCCGGATGTGACCCATTTTCATCAGCTCCAGAATGGATAGAAAGGTGACAACCACCTGAGTTTTGGAGCACTGACGCTCCAACAGGTCGCGGAAGCTGAATCTTTTATGGGTTCTGGCAAACTCCTTCATCTGGATCATTTTATCAGAAAGGCTTACTTCCTCTTTTTCGATTTTTCCGAATTTGCTTCGGATAGGGTCGATCCTGTCATCCTGCTTTCGGATAATGGATTTGTAGATAGCGTTCAGCTTTTCCAGCGTCAGTCCGCGCAGCAGCTCCTCCGGGTCTACCGGCTCCCTGTACTGCAAAACCTCCTTTGGAATTGTGGCTTTTTTGTAATAGACACCGCCCGCATCATCCATCTTGTCACGCAGCTCGTATGACATGTATTTGTACATTTTATATTCCAGAAGCTTCTGGACCAGCTCTGCACGGGGATCTTCCTCCTCGCCCTCCTCATTTACTTCTTTTGGAAGGAGCATCCGGCACTTAATATCAAGGAGGGTTGCAGCCATGACCATAAATTCGCTCATGACTCCCAGATCCTCCTCTTCCATGGAATGAAGATATTCCATATACTGATCCGTAATTTCCACTATAGGGATATCATATATATCAATTTTGTTCTTGTCAATAAGATGAAGGAGCAGATCAAGAGGCCCCTCAAATACGTTCAGTTTAACTGAAATTGCCATCAGCAGTCCTCATTTCAATATTCTTTTTCCGGCTTCATATCAATGAGCAGAAGCTCCCTGGGATTGTGAATCCGCACAGGTATGGTGTGCTCACCAAGTCCTGCGCTGACGATCATATGGCTGTCTCCCCTGTGAAAATCGCCGCAGCAGTAAGGCGGAA
The DNA here is from genome assembly GCF_964240875.1 of Ruminococcus sp. 5_1_39BFAA. Taxonomy (NCBI): domain Bacteria; kingdom Bacillati; phylum Bacillota; class Clostridia; order Eubacteriales; family Oscillospiraceae; genus Ruminococcus; species Ruminococcus sp. 5_1_39BFAA. The sequence goes on from NZ_CAXSVO010000011.1 coordinate 108,730, forward strand.
ACAGAAGATACTGCGGACAGGTAAGCCCACAGTGCTCAGAAAACCGCAATATTCCTCCATGGTAATGGCCTGATACTGTCAGATCCGCGCCCCAGGAGAGATAGGTGTCCCCATACTTTGGACTGTGCGCCATGAGGATATTCACCCGTTTCTGATCCGGTTTTCCAATGATCCTTTCCAGTGTTTCCATGGAAAGATTTGGAGAATTGGGTTTATGGAAATATTCCATGGGTAGTTCCAGTCCGTGAATCACAAATTCCGTCTTTCCCAGAGTCTGCACCGCGCTCTCATTATGAAGAATCACAACACCGCCATTTTGCAGACGTTTTTCGTATTCCAGAAAATCCTCATGAAACTCCCCTGTCAGATCCATTTTGAACTCGTGATTGCCCATGGAATAAAAAACCGGATACTTTTTTGCAAGCTTCAGAAGAAGATTTTCTGCCACAGACAGGCTCTCCTTTTGTATCCGCACGATCATATCTCCTGCCGCCAGTATTGCATCCGGACGGCTTTTTTCTATTTGTGCAAGCAGGTCCGCATTTTCCGGTCCGAATTCCAGACCGTGGAGGTCAGCAAGGAGGGCAAAGCGTACCCCCCTTTTGTCTTTTATTTTCGTAGATAGGATTTCATAGGTTCTGGTTTGGAATTTTTTCATAAATCTCCTTTGGCATTTGATTCCAGCAGTTTTCCCCCAATGCCGTTACATCCCGGCCTTGCAAAGCTTTGCGTAAACCCCATTCTTTTCTATAAGCTCTTTATGGGTTCCCTCCTCGGCAATGCCTTCCTCTGTCAGAACGAGGATCCGTCTGGCATTTCGGATGGTGGAAAGGCGATGGGCAATGACAAAGGTGGTCCTGTCCTTCGCAAGAAGCTCCAGAGACTGCTGGACAACCTTTTCACTCTCATTATCCAGCGCAGAGGTTGCCTCGTCAAAGATCAGGATCGGCGGGTTCTTCAAAAAGGCTCTGGCTATGGACAGACGCTGCTTCTGGCCTCCGGAAAGCTTCACACCTCTCTGTCCGATGTCCGTATCATACCCTTCCGGCATTTCCATGATAAACTCATGAGCATTTGCTGCTCTTGCGGCACGGATAACCTCCTCATCGGAAGCCTCCGGTCTGCCGTAACGGATATTCTCCATCACAGATCCGGCAAAAAGATATACATCCTGCTGCACAATCCCGATCTGCTGGCGAAGATCCTTTAATTTGATCTTACGGATATCCTTTCCGTCCAGGTAAATGGTCCCGGACGTCACATCATAAAAACGTGGAATAAGGCTGCAAAGTGTTGTTTTTCCTGCTCCAGAGCTGCCCACCAGAGCTACATACTCTCCCGGCTTTACCTCCAGATTTACATGGGAAAGCACAGTCTCCTGATTCTCCTGGTAATGGAAGGATACATTATCAAAACGGATGTCCCCATCCACATGATCCAGAGAAACAGCGTCTGGTGCATCCTCGATATCCGGCGCAATGGACATCATTTCCAGGAACCGTTCGTAGCCGCTGTAACCGTTCTGGAACTGCTCAGTAAAGTTTACAAGCTTTGTTACAGGCTCCGTAAAGTTGTTGATATACAAAAGAAAGGTTACCAGGTCTGATGCCGAAAGAGTGCCATCTGTGAGGAAAATTGCTCCCGCGATCAGGGACACCACGGTGATCAGTGTGGTAAATGCATCCATTCCCGCATGATATCCAGCCATATACCAGTAGGAACGGCGCTTTGCGGCTACGAAGCGCTCATTGCCTTTTGCAAATTTCTCAATCTCACGCTTTTCGTTTCCAAAAGATTTCACCACACGGATACCGGACAGGCTGTCCTCGATCTGGCTGTTGATATCTGCGATGCGCGCCCTGTTTTCCTTAAAGGCACTTTTCATTTGCTTATTATAGATCAGGGCATAAGTCAGCATGACGATCACGACTGCAAAGCACAGTAGCGCCATTTTATAGTTTATATTTATCAGGATCGCCAGGGCACCGAAAAGCTTGATCACCGATATGATGATATCCTCCGGGCCATGGTGGAGCAATTCGCTGATGTCAAACAGATCGCTGGTGATGCGCGACAGAAGATGCCCTACCTTCTGGTTGTCGTAGAAGGCAAAGGACAGCTTCTGGTAATGGCTGAAAATCTCATTTCGCATATCATGCTCAATATAAGCGCCCATCATATGTCCGTAGTAGGTGATAAAATAACGGCTTCCAAGCTGCACAAGGATCAGCACCAGCATCCCAATGCCGATTTTCAGGATGATTCCCTCTGCCTCGTCTATTGGCATGGAGCCGATGGAATTCATAATATAGCGGACCAGAAGCGGAATGATCAAAGTCACTGCAGCTCCCAGGATCGCAAAAAATAAATCTGCCAGGAAAAGACCTTTATAGGGCTTATAGTAGCCTGTCAGAAGCTTTAGTTTATTTGGGGATTTTTTCTCTTGTCTCATCGCGTTGACCTCTCTGTTTTCATACAGAATGTATTATACCCGTTACTACCCTGTTTGTCAAAATCTTTCAGCGGCTTATAGCAGCACCTCCTGAAAAAGCGCTTTCAGGCAATCCCCGTAGGTGGCTCTTTTTACGCTCTCGCTGAAAAGGATGTTGACTCTTCCAAGCTCCGTCTCTCCGGTATAGTAAATCATCTCTCCAGCTTTTTCGCCTTTCTTTACAGGTGCGTCTGCTTCTTTTGGGATTTTCAGCTTTTTTGTCACATCGGTAACTGTCTTTCCCGTGGTGTCCAGATATTCAAACTGCTTTTCGTATTTCAGCGCCGCACTGTCCTTTACTCCCTTTTTTACTGTCACCTCCGGCAAGGCAGAGGGATTTTCGTCTACATACAAACTGCATTTTGAAAATCCGTAATTCAGCATTGCAGCGGCGTCCTTAAAGCGGACCTTATAATCCGGCGCTGCCATAACTACGGAAATAAGAGTAATGCCGTTTCTGTTTGCAACCGCAGACAGACAGTATTTCGCAAGGCTTGTGCTGCCTGTCTTCAGACCAACACAGCCCTCGTAGCTTCTGAGTAGTTTGTTGGTGTTGGTAAGTCCGAATTCACTGCTTCCCTGGCGGGTCACGTGTGTAATGTTTTCCATCCAGATGGAGGAATATTCCAGGATTTTCGGATATTTTGTGATAAGTTCACGGCTCATGATGGCAATGTCGCGGGCTGAGGTGTAATGATTCTGAGAATCTGTCAGGCCGCAGCAATCTTCAAAATGGGTATTCTCCATCCCAAGTCCCGCTGCCCGCTCATTCATACGCTTCACAAATTCCTGCTCGCTTCCTGCGATATGCTCTGCCATTGCCACGCTGGCATCATTTCCCGAGGCAATTACAATACATTTGATCATAGTTTCCACATCCTGGGTTTCCCCTTCCTCCAAAAATACCTGGGAGCCGCCCATAGATTTTGCATAGGCGCTGGTGGTCACGGTGTCTGTCATCTTCAGCATACCGTTTTCCAGGGCGTCAAAGATCAGGATCAGGGTCATGATCTTGGTGATGCTGGCAGGGCTTCTCCTTGTATCCGCGTCCTTGGAAAAAATGACGGTTCCTGTCTGCGCTTCCATCAAAAGTCCGCTTGGAGCTTCAATCAATGTGCTGTCGTCCGCCGCTTCCTCCGTCTCACCATATGTATAAACTGCCCCGAAATTTCCTGCCAGCAGGCTTAGCGATATCATAAGTACAAAAACTCTTCTTTTCCATTTCCCCCACATATGCTTCTCCTGGTAAATCTGTTCTATTCTATTTTAAAGATGTTGGATGCAAATTATGACGAACTTATTGTTCTAAAAATAATTGACACCTGATGTCCGGTCTGCTACAATGAAATCACACATCTGGGAACACTTCTAAACCGTTCGGTTGTTAATCCCCATATGTAGAAAATAATATGGCGGTTAGCAGAACGGCGGGAAGCAATCCATGAAAGATATATTTCTGCTATCCGCAGCACGAAAGGAGAAATATATCTATGAAACGAAAACTGGAAGAATTAAACCTATTGGACGATTTTCTTTTTGGTTCTGTGCTCACTTATCCTGAGATCGGAGAAAAATTTGTCCGGCTGCTGCTTCAGGTAATCTTCAAAAGGGAATTCGGAAAAATGACCGTGGTGCCGCAGAAGGTATACTACGGAACTGATACAGATAAGCATGGTGCACGCATCGATGTTTATCTGGAGGAAGAAATCCCGGACGGAATCAATGCGGCCTATGATGTGGAGCCGGACCAGAATGATGACGTGGAAAGTAAGGCGGCATTGCCTAAGCGTGTCAGGTTCTACCATGCAAAAATTGATGCCAAAAGCCTGAGATCAGGAGAAAAATACAATTCTCTTAAAAATGTGGTTGTCATCATGATCACACCCTTCGACCCTTTTGACCGGGATCGCATGGTATACACGATCCGCAGAAAATGCGAGGAGGAACCGGACATGCCATACGATGACGGTTCCAGGACTATCTATCTCTACACAAAAGGGACCAAAGGAAATCCCAGTAAGGAATTGCGCCAGTTTCTGCACTACATGGAGGACACCAGACAAGAAAATGCAGTGAATGAGACCCTGCTTGATATCCACCGGATGGTGGAACTGGTAAAGCAGGACGAGGAGGTGTCGCTGGGTTATATGAAGATATTCGAACGCGAAGAAATGCTGGTAAAACAGGGGATTAAACAGGGGCGCGAGGAAGAACAGGTAAATACAGAACGGGAACGTAAACGCGCTGACGTTGCGGAGAAACGTGCTGTTGCTGCAGAAGAACAGGTGAGTGCCGCGAAGAAACGGGCGGCCGCCGCAGAAGAACAGGTGAGTGCCGCGGAGAAACGGGCGGTCACCGCAGAACAAGAGTTGGAACGCCTGAAGCGTGAAATAGAAAAGTTAAAAAAAGGATAATGCTTTGCAGCGGGACTGCCACATTCCCATTTAAGGATACGGCTGTCCCGCTTTTTGAATTAATTGCAGGTATCGGCTTTACCAATATTTCAGTTGCAAATCATAATGAACTTATTGTTCTAAAAGCAATTGACACCTAATGTCCGGTCTGCTACAATGAAATCACACATCTGGGAACACTTCTAAACCGTTCGGTTGTTAATCCCCATATGTAGAAAATAATATGGCGGTTAGCAGAACGGCGGGAAGCAATCCATGAAAGATATATTTCTGCTATCCGCAGCGCGAAAGGAGAAATATATCTATGAAACGAAAACTGGAAGTGATGTTTATCTGGAGGAAGAAATTCTGGACAGAATCAATACAGCCTATGATGTGGAGCCGGATCAGAATGATGACGTGGAAAGTAAGGCGGCATTGCCTAAGCGTGTCAGGTTCTACCATGCAAAAATTGATGCCAAAAGCCTGAGATCAGGAGAAAAATACAATTCTCTTAAAAATGTGGTTGTCATCATGATCACTCCCTTCGACCCTTTTGACCGGGATCGCATGGTATACACGATCCGCAGAAAATGCGAGGAGGAACCGGACATGCCATACGATGACGGTTCCAGGACTATCTATCTCTACACAAAAGGCACCAAAGGAAATCCCAGTAAAGAATTGCGCCAGTTTCTGCACTACATGGAGGACACCAGACAAGAAAATGCAGTGAATGAGACCCTGCGCAGCATCCACCGGATGGTGGAATTGGTAAAGCAGGACGAGGAGGTGTCGCTGGGTTATATGAAGATATTTGAACGCGAAGAAATGCTGGTAAAACAGGGGATTAAACAGGGGCGTGAGGAAGAACAGGCAAACACAGAACGGGAACGCAAACGCGCTGACGCTGCGGAAAAAGAACTGGAACGCGTGAAGCGTGAAATAGAAAAGTTAAAAAAGGGATAATATAGCAACGGGACTGCACATTTTGAAAGAGATGTGACAGTCCCGATTTTTTGATCTTTGATGCTGCATTTATAAAATCTACAAAGCATCTACACGGTCACAACGGACGGTAACCCGGCTCTTGCCGCCATAGGTGCAGGTGAACAGGGTGAGGTCATATTCTCCGGCAGTCATACTTTCAATTGCTGTAGGCTCTAACGTTTCCAGCTCCGCCACCTCGTAACGGGAAACTACATTGTCCATATCCGTAAAAAGTACTGTATCTCCCACTGAGAGCTGGGTCAATGTTCCAAAGTGTCTGGCATAATTATGGGCCGCAATCACAAGATCATCTGTTTTTGTAGAGCCTGCATATCGGCAGGGTGCGATTTTCAGCCGGGTGTAATCCCACTCTGACATAACAGGCAGCTCCAAACCAAGCGATGGTACTGACAGATACCCAATATAATAATAGCCGTCAATCTCTACCTCAGTCATAGCTGGATCAAAAGGATTGGGGATCCCAGATGTAGGTATCTCCAACGCAGGTATCTCCAACAATTCGTGCAGCTGCGGCATTATTTCATCCACAGCGCGCTCCGCCTGTTCTGCCTCCCTCTGATTTCCAACATAAAGGGACAGTGCAGCAAGCACCAGCACCGTCCCCATAACCATACAAAATGTACCGATTTTATTTCTCATCGTCGTTCCTTTTTCCATATCTCAATAACCAGCCCACAGAAAACATCCCCAGCCCCAGTACCGCAAGTACGGGAATCGGCCAGTTTAATTGTCCTGTCTGAGGCAGCTTCGTATCCGATGAACCAGGTTCCGGAGCCACCGTAGGCGTCAATTCCCTATCCGGCTTCGTCGTCACCGTAGGGGATGTCAGTTCTACCTTCGGGTCAGCCTGGACATCATAAACATACTCATTCTTTTCCAGCATGGGTAAGCTCACAAGGAAGGGCATAGCATTGTTATAGCCTTCAGCGGCTTTCGTCTGCACCAACAGATACAGCCCCGGCTCCAACTCTTTGAACTCAACCGTACCATCCCCGGCTATCTTTTGCGTGTTACCTTTCAGCTTTGATTTCGCAGCATAATCCGACAGTTTTTTTGCCAGCTCAGCGGACTGGATATCTTGCAGGCTGATGCCGCAGTCTGCGAAATCTCCGGTCAACATAAAGTCATAGTTTCCATTGCTCTCCCGCACGTTGCCTACCCGGTATAATGCCATTGAGCCACCCTCTTCAACTGTTTTACCATATGGCATAGTAATTTTTATACTGCCTTTCCGCGACAGATCCAGTGCCGGATACGCATATGCAGTAAGGCAGAAAGTGCACAGCAACAGTAATGCCGTAAAAATTGTAAACAGGCGTCTTTGCCTCAACATACAGTTTTCCTCCTATTTTTTCTTTCGGGTAGCCACCAGCAAAGCAATCAGCAGCAATAACAATAACGGAATAGCTACCAGAGGTGCCACCACGACTGGCTCTATCTGGATCGCGTCTGCCGTAACCCGGATGCTCTGTGACTCTGCCTGGTTTTCTACCCTGTGTCCACGCACAAGCAGCCGATGAGTGTTGATTCCGTAAGGGGTGCAGGTGACTAATGTACAATAATCCTGCTCCGGGTCGATCTCCAGAGCTGACAGCTCGTCCGGCTCCACGATAAGTGTCTGATCCACCTCATAGGTCAGGGTCTCATCCAACACACTGAGCACAAAGGTATCACCATTACTCAGCTTATCTAAATCCGTAAACAGCTTGGCGCTGGGCAGACCACGATGGCCGGAAATAACACAGTGGGTACCAGTTCCTCCGGTTGGCAGGGAGCTTCCCTCGATGTGCCCTACCGCAATCTGCAAGACTGCTTCTTCCGTACCGTGATATATAGGCAGGGAGCAGTCGATCGACGGAATTTCAATGTAGCCGATGATGCCATTTTCTGTGATATTCAGAAGCGACTCCTTCTGCTCCTCCTCGGTAAGTATAAAGCGATTGGGCTTTTCCAGCAAAGTCTCATTATAGCTCCGGGCAGCCTGCCAAAGCTCCCCGTAAGCATCGTTATCCAGTACCGCCACTTGCTCAGCGTATTCAGCAATGGCACGTGACTGATGCAGAGAATTCCAATAGTCGCTGACCGTAGGATACAGCAGCAAAGACAAGCCTACAAGGAATACCAGTATTAAAATTATAGTAGAAAGGCTCTTTCGCATATAGGGTTCTCCTTGCTGTTGTATCCGGGGCGGCTATTTGCCGCCCCGATAATTGGTTTTGTAATTTGTAAAATGGTTATTCTTCACTCTTCATGCGGCGTTTTGCTACGAGCAGAACCCCGGCTCCAACCACCAGTATTCCGCCAATGATGTAGAATATGGTTGTACCGATACCACCAGTGGAGGGAAGTTCAAGCCCGGTCCGGTTCAGAACCTTAACCTCATCTACTTTTTCATTCTCAATTTTGGTGACTCCGTTTTCGTCAATTACAACAGTAATTGGGCCAGCCAGCTTATTATAACCATTGGGAGCTTCTATTTCGGTCAGGTAGTAGGTATCAGAGTCTAATCCCTCAATGGTGAATTTACCAGTAGCATCTGTTGTGATTTCCGTAACCTTAACAAACAACCCATCCTTCTTCTCATCACTCGTAGCAACACGGTACGCATTATTCCCTTTAGCTATCAGCGCTATCGGATCGGTGCCATCCGTCTTCTTGCTCAGCGTAAATTTAGCACCTGCCAGTGGTGTGGGCTCAGGCGTTGGAGTAGAAACTTCTGTTCCAGAGCCTTCACCAGGTGTGGTTTCATTATTACTGGTCACAGTGTACTTGTAAATATCCACACCCCAAGTATAAGTCTTGGTTTCGCTTGGCGGTGTAGTCTGGGTATTAGTCGTATCGCCGTAGCTCACCTTACTCATGTTCGTGTTTCCATCACCTGCAACCACAGCATTCTCGTTAAGTATAGCAGAGTAAGAAATCACAATCTCGTCATTATCTTTCAATCCATCGCAGAAATCCTGCGTGAAAACAACATGGAAGCTACAAGGATCAACATTTTCAAGCCCATCTTTTTGTAACTTGTAGGAGTCAGCCCCCACATTAACTCTATTCAAAGTTACAGACACTGTACCATTGAAAGTCAAACCAGGAGACATCTTATCGTGAAATACATAGTTTTCGGCTCCAGCCTGAGCGGTGATTGTGCTCTTGAAAGTTACTGTTTGTCCGATATCAGCGTCATTTTTTTCGCTGTACTGTCCAGTAGAATCCTCCTCAACCGTTTTCACGTTAACAGGAACTTCATTCTTCTCTTCCATCACTACGTTTGGATTAGTCGTGCCCAGAGAGCACAAAGTACCCAAAGTTGTATCAACCAAATAATATCCCAGCTTCAGATTCTTAAAGGAAACACTAGAATATGTTTTACCCTCTTCAGCAGCAGATGCAGTCTCAGTCTTGTCAGGAGTTATATTACTATCAGCCGCATGAGCCTGCGCTGCTTTTGCAAAATCTGCAGCGTCAGCATCTCCAACCCATGTCACATAACCCTGTTCATCAATCTTGACATATGATGTCTGAGTTTTCAGCCATTCTTTCCATGCATTGTTTGCCTTATAGGCATATGCGTTGTTTGCCGCATCGTAACTCTCCAGATACAAAATCTGATAAACATTGTAAGTCTGACCCGGGACTGCGTCATTGATGGTAATAGAACCTTCTGACAACGTTCCTTCCTGCTCCGCAAACGTCGGAATCGCCATAGCGAAAGCCATGACCAAGGCAAGTAAAACACATATGAATCTTTTAATATTTTTCATGTACTTTTCTTTCCTTTCTTTTAATTTTAATAGTTTCACGAGCAATAATCAGAGGGCATCACATTCCCCCTTTCTGCGCCGATGAAATATATACATCAGTGGGCCTGCCATTAAGGCAATTCCGCAAATTGTATACAACAAAGTACCTGAACCACCTGTAGAAGGCAACTCGTAGCCTGAGCTGTTGGGAATCGTCAGAATCAAGGAATTACCACTAATTGTGATTCCCGTGTTGCCGTAATCCTTTTCGACCAGCTTACCATCTTTCACGGTAACAGTGATCGGACTTGTAAGCGGATAATAACCAGCAGGAGCCGACAGTTCCTTGAGAAAATACGTACCGTCTTCGATTTGATAAAGACTGAACTTTCCGTAGCTGTCCGTAGTCAGTCCATAATCCTCTTCGGTTTTTCCGTCTGACAGTTTATTCCAGCTTGTCTCACCAGTGTTTGAGCTGCTTCCATCTGGTGAATCCTCTGTATAGGAGTAGTACCAATTTTCATTAGCAGAATCCATTTTATAGAGCACAAACTTCGCTCCGGAAAGGCTGACATTACGGTTCGTGCTGTCCACTTTATGGATCGTCAGGTCTGAGAGATAAGTGTTTGTATAATCCACAGTAGAGGTAGTGTCCACATCTCCATTTTCATCTACCTTCCAATACAGAGTACCCTTAACCTCATTTTGAGCAAATGTCATATTGCCAGTGCCAGCCCCAACGGAAACCTTTCCCCGGTCACGGACTGCTGAGATAATATAATCTGCTTGGTCTCCCGCTTCTTCCGTGATGGTATATCTTGTTCCGGCTGGAAGGTTTTCAATCACGACAATCTGATGAGCCTTCAGACTTATAGAATCACCGCTTTGAACCGTCCCGGAAATTGCATTCCCATCCTCATCTGTTACTGGAGCACCCTTTGATATGCTAGTCGTTCCATCATCAGCGGTATCCGCTGTTATGCTGTAAATCTTATAGGAATAAGAACCTGTCAGCGGCGTACCTCCTGCATTTTCCAGAACTACTTTAAATCTATAGCTGTCTCCGCTGTCAACCGATGCATTCTTTACGATTTTGCTGATTTCGAGATCACCCTCCATCTTCTTGTCTGTCACTCTGATATAGGTGGATCTTGAGAACAGATGGGCAATTTCCTGGGGCGAACCGTCATCATTTACCAGTTTTGTATAATTGGCGTTTCCGCTGGCTCTCACCCCATAATCATAATCCTGGTACAGCTCGTAATAAGTCCAGCCTGCCGTAGTATAAAGTCTGCGTCTGACCGATCTGACGTCCGTATATCTGTTCACATTTATTGTATAGTTAAAAAATGCGTTGCTGCTATCCGGAGCATATTCCAGGTAAGTCGTGAGGGCTTTCCCTGACTCGGTATTGGGGACTGTTTCTCCGGTATCATTTTCCTTCAGATAATTCCAGGTTTTCCAATCCTTGTTTTCATATGCTGAGAAAGTCGAGATGGCATCTGGGTTGGAAATACGCATTCTCTCGTATACCCACCTTAAAGTATTATCAATGTCACCATCAGAGGCAAATTTACTCATAGTCGTTACCAGGTAGCCGGGACCGCGGGCAACCGTTATGCCGTCCTCCTCGGTACCTGCATTTGCATAAACGGCGTCCTCCGCCACCAGTACCATGACCTCTGTGGGATTTAGCAGGTATCCCGTAGGGACCGCTATCTCCCGCATATAATATGTACCGTTATGGATCCCGCTAAATGTGGCGGTTCCATCCTCATGAGATGGGTTAAGGGCAGAGCCGGCATCCAGTGTAGTGGCAATTTCATATGGATTGATCGTATAAAACCTCGTGGTTCCTCCATCATTCGCCGCACTGCTCACAGTGATCACTCCTGTATCGGAATCCACGACATAAACATACTCAGCAGTGTCGTTTTCCAATACAGCCTTCCCTCTGTTATCTCCGTCCGTATCCTGCTGCAGTTGAATTAAAGTTTTGTTATCCGTAGCTTTGTAGTAAATTTCCCCTTTTTTCTCCTCTTTCTCCTTAACCTCATACAGTGCAAATTTCGCACCATTGACCATCTCGCCGTCCTCATTAAGCTTTTGGGCAAAAAGCCGATTAATGAGATTCGGCACTTCAATGGTTGCACCAAATACACGGTCGAAGGGATAAGTTACGTCATCGGCTTCCACTCGAATAGTATTTTGACTGTTTGCCCCGTCCAGGCTGTTTGCCGAAGTCCAATAGTAGGCAATGGTGTACTGTGTATTGCCTTTATGATCGTTATCCAGCATATAGTAATAATTCCGGACATCTCCGGGCAAGTTCTTCATTTCAAGCTGCATCGCGCCGCTGGCGGAAAGTGAGAAGCACACATTCCCGTAATAGCTTGCCAGCTTTGCCACCTCTATTGCCGTCCCAATAAAATCTCCTCCCGGATCGACAACTGTGTATCCCTTCTGGTCGCTTCCGTATAACGGCGACCAATTGGACTGTTTCGTAAGCCCCTCAGTTCCGTTTCCCATATACTTGAGCACCACTGCAAACAAAGTGCCGTTGCTGTCTGAATTGCTTCCCAGGTCATAGTAGGGGATATCTTCCCCCTTTACATTTTTCAGAGTACCGGGTGCCGCCACCTGCAGGTTTGAGGATGCCCACACACCTGAGTCGTATGTATTTTCACACAGAAGCAGTCCGTTTTCTATGTACAGATGTATTTCATCAGAAACAATGCTGTAATTCTCAGGCGCTTCCGTTTCCTTTAATACAAAATGATTCCCAAACATTCTCTTCAACTCACTCAGAGAATAAGGCATTCCATCGTCATCTTTAAAAACCATTTCACCCTTTGCATCTGTCACGCCTTCATATTCCGGCTTACTTTCAGCATCATAATTATAGTTTTCATCAGCCTTATAAACAGCAAACTTTGCACCCTCTACAGAAACACCGTACTGATTCACTTTATAGATGGCAGTAAGCGGAATCTCTGTCAGATTGTACTGCAAATAGAGATTTGAGTCCGTGTTGCCCCGTTCCAAATAGAAGAACTTCAGAGTGTGATAGGTATTATCGGAAAAGGTATTGCCGTTCCATTCACCCGCTGCTTGCGCAGCGTCAAACTGGTCTTTTAAGGTCGTGACTTTTTCATAAGCGGTGTTGGCATTAATTATTACTTCACCAGTGGCAAAATCGATGGAAACACTGGACCGGTCATGAATACCTCCCAAATCCGCCACCAATACATCATCAATAAAAATCCACACATCATCGTCGCCTGCGAAGTTAAAAACTGTATCCGCGGAACGGCTTGATGTGGTATGTCCGCCGTACTGCTGTACAAAACGGGTCGTGAGCGTAAGCCCAAGATAGTGATTGATCTTACTATTCTTGGAGGATACGTTTACCACCTCATCCATGGAGTTAAAGGGGAAGAACTGTCCATCCGGACTCGTTCCGCTCTTAGTGACTCCCCATGTGTCATATAGGGTAAAGCTGTTTACAGCTTCGTTGTATTCTGCAAAATTTTCCGCACTGTTGTAATAATAATACCCCTGACTATCCACCTGGAGAAGCCCGCTGACATTGCGATGACTTTCTCTAAACGCGTTTTCTGTTCTCGGGTCAAAAAGATAATTTAAGGATTTCCCTCCGCCAACTGCTAGGACAGGGTAGCCGTCGCTCAGCGTTTTGTTCACAATATTCTGGTATACGCCTGCATTTCCCGTCCACTCGTTATATCCACCAGCCTTTTGCTCACAGATGAATTTCAGGTTATGCCCCTTATTTATGCCTGCATTCAGATCAGACGCCTTATTATCAGGATCATTCTTCTCAGTAACCCAGTAATCAAACAAGTTGATGACAGAACTTGGATGGTTGGCTGTGGTTCTCACCACGTCATAATTTCTTCTGCACAGTGTATGCCACTCGTTATCCTTTGAATCATTCCAGCTTCCGAATCCCTGATTCGCATTGCCGTCAAACAGATTTACTGCCATTCCGTCAGAGTTAGTCAGACGAACCATGCCGGAATAGTTTCCAGTTCCCGGGGTTACAGTAATAGGTTGTGGAGTATTACTTAGGATAACCGGATCATTATTCTTTTTGCCAATAGTCAGATATTTTTTCTCTTCCGTGGCATCGGTTCCCGTCACTGTAGAAATATAGTATGTCCCATTCTCCTGTTTTTCAAATTGCCATAACGTGGCATCGTTATTCAGTACCGTGTATGCACCATTTGCCTCCTGTCTCACTGTAACAGACAGACCTGCGCGGTTTGCGCTTTCATTGCCGTCTATACCACTGCCCTGCATGGCAATACCAGTAGAATTGGTACCTTTTTTATTGACAATAACCCACGAGCCGGAGAAATCAATGGTCTCTGTGCTGTCGCAAAGGTAAAACCTGGAATAGCTGCCGTCACCATTAAAGCACCAGAACTTTTTCGAGCCATTGTCCAGATTTATGCAGCTTAAGCCGTTTTTCATTATCACACTGCCATCCTCCATCACCACGACAGTGATGGGTGAAGCATTGTTAACCTCCTCCGTTAAAGTAAGAGAACCTCTCCCGTCATTTAAATCTTGATATGATTGTTCACACAGGCGCAAGTATTGTTCCTCTTGCCCTCCTTCAAATGTTTGGATAGTGGTGGAAATAATGTAAGTTCCGTTTTCCTGCCTGTGAAACGTCCATTTTGTCACATCGCCAGTTACCTGATAGCCAGTGCCGTTTTTCACCACTGCTGCCCCCTGGGATTCCAGACCTTTCACATTGTTAACAGTGCCCTCGGAAGCCGTCAGCGCATAATCACCGTTTGCCCTGTTTATGATAGCGAAAGTCTTATTATCCAAATTATCCGCATTTTTCGCGTAGGTCAGAGTAACCGTATAAGCCTTTTCATTCCAGGACAAGTATTTATCACTTGCCAGGGGTTCACTGGTATAGAATCTAAAACCGCTGAATGTTCCATAGCCGTCAGGATATCCTTCCACCGCTGCAGAATAAACCGGCTCAGCCCATATTTTCGAACCATTGTCCGTTTTAACTTTTGTAGCGCCAATATAGGTATACCCATCCACTGCAGGCGCAACATTATAAACAACCGTGCCGGACTCTGCTGTAGAGCTGCTATTACTTCCGAAAATATATCTGGCAGCGCCCTGCGCAATGATGTTATTCTGTGTATAGTCTCCGGGAATGGTCTTTCCATTGAAATCCACCAGCTTAAAGGTAATGGTGTAGTCATTATATTTTAGTGTGAAGGTTCCCTCCTCTGCCGGCTCCGCAGTCTCCTCCTCCGCCAGTGTCATGATCGCGAACACGGAAAAGCCCTCTGTCTGGAAAGTCAGTTCATTGATTCCGTTATCATCTGCGCCCATTACACTTTCCAGCAGCTCCGGCTCATCATTATCCGCCTTGTAGTGGAGCACATTTACTTCGTACGCGTCTGCCAGAAATCCGGTCTTATAGTGCAGTGTGACAGTGGCGTTATCCGTTACCGGAATATATTCCCCATCCTGTGTATAAAAACTGATATCGTAGAAATCAATCTGTGCTGCCTGTCTGCCTACAACTTCCTCCGTCTGCTCTTTGAGCAGTTCATAATCATAACCTTCGGTCACATCAGTGACAGCCCGAACCGTCAGCTCCGCGTCTGCGGGAAGCTCATCCTGATTCTCCAAAATCACCTCAGCTGTAACTGTGTCGCCCTCGAAAAAATACCGATTATCTTTCTTCGCTATATCATCGGAGTTCTCATCCGCTTTGTCTATATCCTCTTTCTCTTCATCTTCAGGGCTTCCATCGGCTCCGTCTATATCCTCTTTCTCTTCATCAGCAGAGCTGTCATCGGCTCCGTCTATATCCTCTTTCTCTTCATCAGCAGAGCTATCATCCGCTCCGTCTACGTCCTCTGTTGCTTCATTATCAGAGCTGCCATCCGCTCCATTTGTGTCTTTTTCCGGTTCCGATGATGCGTATGGGCAGTCCAGTATCCTTTCCTCAGACGCCTCCGTGATATGAAGGCATTCTTCCGTATGCTGGTGTTCTAATACTTCCAATTGGCCACATATCCGCTCACCTTCATCGTTATAGCAGGTATCACAATGTGTATGGAGCACGATCTCTTTCATACCGCAGACAGGCTCTGCTTCTGCATCAGAAAAAAATGCTGTCACTTCCGGATGTCCCTCTTCCAATCCGCAGGTAAGCGCTTTGCCCTGCCCATAACAGGCATCCGTATGCTGATGTCCTTCCGATTCCTCAAAGGGGCAGATCAACTGGGACACCGTCTTATAGCAGTTCTCATTGTGGATATGCTCTTCTGATTCCTCCTGCCCACACACAAGCTCGTCCATTTCCATATAGCAGTTTTCGTCATGGGAGTGGCCCGCGCTCTCCTCCAGTCCGCAGAGCAATCCTCCGTCACTGACCGTGTAACAGGCATCCGTATGTATGTGGCCCATCTCTGTGTCATTCCCATCTCCAAAAGACCAGCAATCCTCTGTATGAGTATGCGCTTTAATCTCCGGAAGCGTGCAGACCAGATTTCCATCTGCATCGTAGCATAAGCTGTCATGTGTATGTACTACGAAATCCGCATAGCCGCAGATCAGCTTTTTTTCCGCATCATAACAATCCTCCGTATGGGTATGAATCTCCAGCGGGCAGACCAGTTCGGTCTTTGCATCGGTTTTTATGATCTGATAGCATTCGTCTGTATGGACATGCCCATCCGGCTCAAATTCAGAAGTTTCCATTGTAATGGCAGGTAAAATAAGCGCGTATGTGGTACAGAATACTACAACACACGCAAGGCACATCACCATCCGCATCCAAAGTCTGCGGCGGCGTATCTCTGCCACATATCCTTTTGTCCTTGAAATCAGATTTTTCACGGCAATCCTCCTTTCTTCTAACGAACAGCACCAAAGCGGTTTAATGGCCAAACGCGGAACGATATCCTGCCAACGATCTGCTCCTGTGCAACACAGCCTATGACTGTATTGCGGGAATCGACTGAGGTGGAACGGTGATCTCCCATAACGAAGATTTTTCCATCCGGAACCTGATAAGGCAGCTCAATATCACAGTCACCCAGTGCCTTTTCTGTCAGATATGGCTCCTTTAACTCATCTCCATTTACATATACTGTGCCGTCCTCATCGATGTCCACCCAGTCGCCTGCACCGCAAATGACACGTTTGACCAGTATTTTATTATTATAGTAAAACGCAATGATATCTCCCGGCTCCATGTCCGAGTATTTTACAGAAAAAACGATCTCGCCGTTCTGGATCGTGGGAGTCATGGAATTACCGGATATCTGTAACACCGGCAGCCATAATGTGGCTACAAGAATGGCAACGGCAGCGACCACCACCAAAATGTAGATGGTACTGCGCAGTACGGAATGATATCGGTGCTTATGCCTTTCCCGTTTAAGTTCAGCCTCCAACTGGCTGGTGGTAGGCATTTTTAGTTCAGCTTTCCTTTTCATGGCTCTTTCCCTCTGAAATACGGCGTATATTTTCCAGATATTGTTGCGCGGCCTGCTCCGCAGCTTCAAACACACCGTTGAGACGCAATGCGGCTTCTGCGATAGAGCCGGCATTTTGCAGTTCGATCTCTCGGCTCGCAAGCTTTTCCTGTGCCTCTTTCAACTGAGCTCGGAGCATCTCGTTCTCCCGGCTTTCCGCCAAAAGCAGCTCCAGCAGGTCTGCACGGCTCAGCTTTCTCAATTCACGGTCTGTGACATTTCCTTTATTCACACTGCCTCCTTTTCTACCGCATAACATTCATTATGTGGTAAAAGAAATGAGTATAGCCACTGTATTTATATAAAAAGCCATACAAAAAGGACAGAAAACACATGAAAAGACATAACAAACAGACCGAGGTTGCCGTATGATCGCTTCGGTCTGCTGTTGATGTTTTTTTCTTTTCTATTTTATTGATTTTTGTAGAAAATAGTGATATTCTTACGTTGTTATGTATATCATTTTTTTATAGATATTTTGTTTTTTTACCACATAATGAATGTTATGCGGTTTTCTCCCCAGTCATAGAACCAACCCAAGCCGTTCAATCTGTCTTGTCTGTTCCTCACCGCTGACACAGGTATATATCCGGGTCGTGTTTATATTGGAATGTCCCAGCAGGTCTGCCAGACGGCTGATATCCTTTTCCGCCTGATAGTACAGGCAGGCAAACAGATGCCGAAGATTATGGGGGAATACCTTATTCCGATCCACACCCGCTGTTTCGCACAATGCCTTCATACTATGAAGGATATTACTGCGGTCCACAGGCCGTCCGCTGCGTGTGACAAAGACACTTCCCGTTTTTATCCCCCTACGCTTTGCATAGCTCTTCAGTTCCCGGCACAGAGCAGCCGGAAGGAGTACGGATCGGGTCTTGCCCTTCAGGGAAACCACCGCCCGACTGCTCCTTAACGCCTCCACTGTGATAAACTGCAGCTC
This sequence comes from Ruminococcus sp. 5_1_39BFAA, assembly GCF_964240875.1. NCBI lineage: Bacteria > Bacillati > Bacillota > Clostridia > Eubacteriales > Oscillospiraceae > Ruminococcus > Ruminococcus sp. 5_1_39BFAA. The sequence continues at coordinate 126,855 of NZ_CAXSVO010000011.1, forward strand.
GCTGACCCGGATGCCAGTGGCGCAGATTGTCTGTATAAGAAGGTAAAGCCGCATATTATTCTGCGTCTTCGCTGCTTTCAGCAGGCGGTAATACTCTTCTTTTGACAGCTCCCTCTCCCTGGACCGGAAGGGCTGCCGCTGGATCTTCATAGGCTTTACTATACATTCAAACCACCCCATTTCTTTGAAAAAACGGTTGACAGCAGCCAGCATGGAGTTCACACTGGAGGGCTTATAGTTCTCCTGCAAATATTGCTTATACCGGATGGCTGTATCCTTGTTGATGCTTTCCGTATTGGCAAAAGTAAAAAAGGCTTTCAGGTCACGTAGTTATTTTTGTATCGTTGCAGTGCTTTTTTCATCCTCCATAAGCCTGTTTTGAAATTGTGCAAGTTGTTCCTGCGAAACATATCTTTCCATGGTCATTCCTCCTTTTTGCTACAGTATCTGCAATTTCAGCAAACAATAATCCTATTCTGTTCTATTATGGCGTAAGGAATCTGTGACATATAGATATTTTCCGGTAATTGCACACTACAAAAACCTGGAATAAGGTTTTTGATCCCTTATTCCAGGTCCTAACTGTCATATATGGCTTTCCTGCTGCCCGTTTCACTCGATCCAGCTTCCCGGATGCTCTTTCGTGTAAAGCTGCTGCAGCTCCTCCAGAGTCAGCTCCTCAAGCTGGTAGGTAACGCTGCCCTCTCCGTACTTCTTTGAAATAAAAATATAAGTGCAATCCTTCTTATCTGTATTTCCCCAGGATGAAAAGCATCCGTCCGCAACCCAGATGATCCTTACAGGTTTATCCTTATAGGTCCAGTAGTGCTCCTTTTTATCCCATTTCATTCCCAGCGATTCGTACAGATCACTCTCTTCGCTGTCCCACCAATCATCGCCACTTTCCATAGCAATTGCTGTTTCCGGTGATCCATAACCATACTCAACATCATATCGCCTTTGTCTGTCTACCTGCCGGTCCTCCACAACGGCTTCCCTTGAACTGTCATCACTGACATAGGTTTCTGCTGTATCCCACGTTACTTCCGAGGAACCCGGCACAATTTCCGTAAAGGTCACACCGTTTTTATCATAGGAATACGTATATCCATAGCTGTCCTGGATATGATATCCTGCTGCTCCTGTAACAGTCAGCACCGCTGCAAAAAATCCTGTCACAATCCCTTTCTCGTGTCTTCTGAACCAATTGCTTTTTCTCATAAAAAAATGCTCCTTTCTTTTACTTTCCTCAGGCGGCTGATTTTATAACCGCTTGCTTCTATGGTTCAAGAATAGAGCATTTTCTTGTGATGCGTTTGTCAGTTTTATGTGTTTTGTGTGGAGCTTCCCAATGTTACCCTGTCATCCCCCGGCAGCCGAACGGTAAACTGCACCCCGCTGGCAGTATTTTCGATTTCATATGCCGCGCCATGCTGCTCCAGGATTTCCCGTACAATGTAAAGACCAAGACCACTGCCGCCGCTTTTTCTATTCCGCGATGTGTCCACACGGTAGAACGCATCGAAAACCTTAGACAGATCTTCACGCGGTATCCATACACCTGAATTTTCCACGCGCATGACTGCCTCCGTTCCCTCCTGATGAAGCCCTACGGAAATCCTGGCTTTCTCCGGAGAATAGCGCACAGCATTCGTGAGAAGGTTTCGGATCACTGTAGTCATCAGAGCCGGATCTATATTCCGTCTAAGAGCATCCGGCAGATTAATCTCCATGTTCATGTTCTTTTTTTCGAACAGCTCATTTAAATCGGCAAGCTGTATCCTTATCAGCTCCGCCAGGTCCGTGTTCTTTTTCTGCAGAGAAAAATTCTGTGACTCCATTCTGGAAACCGTAAGGATTTCCTGCACCATGGTTTCCATAGTTCCTGTCACCTCTCGGGCGCGGAGCAGATATTTATCCCGGTCACGATATACACCCACACCCTGGATCATTCCTTCAAGCTGGCCTTTCAAAATCGTGACAGGCGTTTTCAGTTCATGGGAAGCTGCCGCAAAAAAATCCATTCGCTTTCTCTCTTGTGCCCGCTCAAGCTCCATATCACTTTTTAGCTGTGCATTGGCATTCTGCAAATCCGTAAGGGCACAGTCAAGCTTTTCTGCCAGGGTATCAAGGCTCCTTGAAAGAATTCCTATTTCATCCCAACGGTCTAAAGCAGAGGGTGTGCTAAAGTCCAATTCCGCCATCAAACTGGATGTTTTGCTCAGAGAAACAACAGGTTTTGTGAGATATCCGGAATAAAACAGGGATACCAGAACAGAAACGCAAAAAATAGTAAGCAGCAGCCATGGAAGTATCCTTTTTAATGCCGCTATTGCCTGATTTACCTGCTCTGTGGAACCGAAGACAAAAAGAGTGTACTCATTATCGTTTCCTTTAAACGTAACGGGATATCGACCCATCGCCTGCTGTTCAAGCTGCGCCTCCACGTAGCTCCCTGACGCATCCTCCGCCACAACCGTAATATCTTCTGAAGCTTGCCCCACTTCTGCCTCAAAAACCGTATCGTCGACAGATTCCGTAGACGCATCGGTTTCACTGCCGAATTCCCATGCCGCCTGCCCCTGCACTGCCGTATTCTCACTTACCGCTTCATCGTATCCAAGCTCCGCATCACTAGTCTCCGCCGTCCCGTAATCCGCATAGATAATCCCTCCCTGGGCATCAAGAAGGATCAAACCGGACTGATATACTTTGCTGAAATCACCCAGCAAAGAATAGGAGGCTTCCAGCGTATAGCTTTCCAGGGATTCAGCAAGCTTTTCCGCTCTTTCCGCCAATGTTCTGTTCAGGGACTCAGAATAGATCACAGGCATAAAATTCGCCACAAACGCATAAGTTGCTCCGGAAATTCCCATCAGAAGCAGGGTGGTAATGAGAAATATCTTCAAACTAAGCTTTGTTTTAATGTATCTTATCAATTCTGTATCCCACCCCTCTGATCGTTTCAATGAAATCCCCGCTGATCTTCTTTCGCAGGTTTTTGATATGGGTATCTACGATCCGCTCCTCGCCGAAGTAATCCATTCCCCACACTGCATCCAGAAGCTGGCCTCTTGTAAGCACTCTTCCCTGATTTATGAGAAATTCCCTTAAAAGTTCAAATTCCTTTTGGGTAAGTACGATCTCCTCCCCGTCCTGCCATACATGATAACCCGCCAGATCAAGAGTGAGCTTCCCGTACACCAGGCGCTCTTCTCTTTCCGGTACAGCCCTTCCGCTCCGCCTGAGCACAGCCTTTATCTTCCGCAAAAGTACCTGCATGGAAAAAGGCTTTGTCACATACTCATCCGCCTCCAGGTCATATCCCTTAAGCTGAAAGGATTCATCATCCAAAGCTGTGAGCATAAGCACCGGAACATCGGATTTCCGACGCAGCATTTCCAGTACGCCAAAGCCATCGATCTTTGGCAGCATCACATCCAGAAGCACCAGGTCAAAGGGACCTTCTGTTTCAAAAAAGGAAATTCCCTCCACTCCGTCAGAAGCCGTTACCGTTCCATACCCTTCTGCTTCCAGATAATTTTTTAAAAGCTCCTGGATATCCAATTCATCCTCCACGATCAGGATCCTGTTCATACGTATGCCTCCTAAGCTGTCTGTTCCCCCACTTCACCGGCAGAACATGTGATACGCTTATCATAACACAGGAATATGGAGTTTGTATGGAGTTTTCCTAAAAATCACACAAACAGTCTTGTTCTCTTCAATTTTTCCCAGCAAACCGCCGTAATCACAAGAGCGATCCCACCACAGATCACTGGAATCAGTCCGGATAGTTCAGGGAAACGCATGGTCAGTAAAAGAGGGATCAGCCCCATTGCCATGCCGGAAAAGGTAGTTACGAGAACAGACGTGGAATTCTTTACTGCCTGCTGCTCATGAGTCCAGTCATAGACCGGAAATTTCACATTGATATACATTCCGAATACTGCAGCAAACAGACTGTAAAGAAACGGAATCACAAACAACAGCAAGGTTTCCGGGATTCCCGGCCTGAATTTAACAAAAAAGCAGATTGCGCCAAACAGCATACAGGGCAGGTTAATTGCCAGATTCAAAGTAATCTTCGCTCCGAAAATCTGTGCAGGAGTGACAGGCAGGGAGCACATAACCCATCGGTTCTGTCCCTCCAGAGACAGAGATGCCGCCGTCGTGGGGGACATTGCAGCCGGAAGCCCTAAAGCCCAGGGAAGCAGGCGCTCTATGTGTCCCAAAAGCCCCGGAATCTCAAAGGCAGCCTCTATACTTCCGGTATCTGCGAACAGTACGGCAATCCCCGCAAGCACCATGAGCAGACAGCCCACCGTAGTATTCAGGGCATAAACCGTGCTGCTGGTAAAACGTTTCAGCTCTTTTCGGAACAGTGCCGCAAACGCAGTCGTTCGCTTTCCTGACGCTGCCTTTTTGCGTTGTCCCCTTTTTAATGACGCAATAAGACTGTTCAGCTTCAAATAGTACCGGGAAGCTGCTGCCACAAACACAGACGCCGTTCCCACTGAAAACAGCACAAAGCCAAATCCCGCCTGAAAATGCCCTGCAAAAGGACCGGTCGCCCATAATGCAGGCGGATAAATACTGCCAAGCATTTCAGAGACCGCCACTCCGAAATCCGCCAGAGCTTCCTCACCCTGAACGGAGATCCTTCCTGTCCATACCAGTATACCTGCCAGGACCGCAAGGTACAGCAGGATGGAAATAAGATGTCTGTGAGGGATCCTGCTTGTCAGGGCTGTGATCACCGTTCCTAAAGCCAGCGCCAGAACAGTGGGAAACAACGGTCCCAAAAGTGTCAAAACCACCATCCACGCCAGTGTCCCGGCCGATACAGGCATAAAGATCATATACATCACCATTGCAGGCATAAAAAACACAAGAAAGCCATACAGCCCGATCAGGTAAACAGACGCTGCCTTCACCAGAACCACCTGCCATGTCTTTACAGGCAAAGACATGATCTGATCAAAATCCCGGCTGCCAAAAAGCGCTCCGCCTCCGCGAAACAAGGTAAACGCCAGGACAAACAGGGAGCATACGGCAAACATGAGCATCGGGATCACATTTCCATATCCGATTTTCAGATATCCATAAGCCATCATTGCACTGTAAAACATCAAAAGCATGGAAACCGCAATTGCCCCTGCAATGGTCAGAATGACTCTTTTCCGTTTCCTGTTGTCCCGGTTATTAACCAAAGAAGCAGGATTGAAAACACGCATAACCTGCAGCTTCATAAGAACTCCCACCTTATTTTTCATGCTCCATTACCTCCAGGAATACTTCTTCCAGACTGCTGTTTCCTTTTACCTCTTCCATAGTACCTTCGGCAATGATCCGCCCGTTGTTGATGATCGCTACCTTATGGCACAGCTTTTCCGCCACATCCAGAACATGTGTGGAAAAAAAGATGGCGCCTCCCTGGCCGCAAAGCTCCCGCATCATATTTTTCATATGATAGGCTGCCTCCGGATCCAGCCCTACAAACGGCTCATCCAGCACCAGAAGCTTAGGGCAATGCAGAAATGCTCCAATGAGGGCTGTTTTCTGCTTCATACCATGGGAATAGTTTCCAATCAGATCCCCCAGGCTGTCTGTCATGCCCAGCAAGTCTCCGTAGCGTTTTATCCGCTGCTTTCTTTCCGCAGTATTTACCTGGAAAATATCTGCCATGTAATCCAGATACTGCATTCCTGTAAGAAACTCATACAGCTCCGGATTATCCGGTATATATCCCATCCGGGATTTGCAGATTACAGGCTCCTTTTTAACGGAATGCCCGTCAATCAGGATATCTCCTTCCTCAAAATCCATCACCCCTGTAAGGGCACGGATAGTTGTAGTCTTTCCTGCGCCGTTGTGTCCGATAAACGCGTATATTTCCCCCGGAAAAACAGACAGGTTCACATGGTCCACCGCCCTTTTTCCGTTTCCGTAGGTTTTGCTGAAGTTTTGAATCTCAAGAATTGCGTCACTCATTTATTTCATCCTCCCTTTTGGTATTGTCAAATAGCTTCCAGCCTTTTTACCAGCGCCCGGAATTTCTGGTTTTCCTTTATATCCTGAAACGCCGTATTTTCCGTAACGTTTTTTATCAAATCCTGTTTGATCAGCCGCATATCCCTGGGCATCTGGTGATTCATTCCGTTTGCTCCAAGCCAGTCATCAATTGCATAAAAGAAGCTGTCTCCATGTATGGTAAAATCCGGGAGGTGTTGTTCCAAAGTCTTCACATACAGTTCCAGAGAAGCTATAGCCTCCTCCGGCTTTCCCAGCTTTATGGCATTTAATGCCTCAGCAAAATAAAATCCTACGATTTTATGAGGTACCAGCTTATCCATGGAAAAGGCTTCAATATATTTTTTCACCCGCCGGGCACATGCCTCCTTCTTTTCTTCTGATGCCAGGCTGTAATACATGCTCATGCAATCCATCTGTTCTATAATACCTGTATATAACGTCACCTGCAGATATTCCATTGCTTTTTGTGAATCTCCCAGCATTTGATACGCACATGCAATAAACTGATCCTCCGGGAGCGATGGGCGCACCTTTGTTCCAAGAAGCTCCAGAACCTTTTTGGGCTGCCCATCCTGCATGTATAGAAAAGCCTCCATGATCAGGGCATCCTTTTTCAAAAGTGCATCCGGACATTCCACCGCAATTCTCCTGCACAGAGCTTGTCCTTCTCTAAGCACCATACGTTTTTCTTCCTGCGAAGACAGCAGCACAAAATTATTCAGATAAAGCTGTGCCATAGCAAACAGCAGCGGATAACAGGCATCGTATTTACGGATCAGCTCCCTTACCTCATCCATAACTTCAAAAAAAGGCTTTTCTGCAAACATAGCCGAAAATACCCTGTATTTTTTCTGAATCTCTCTTTCCGGAAGCTGAGGCTCATACCCCATCAGCTCGTCAATCGTAATGTGAAAATAGGTAGCTAACTGCGGCAGAAACGTGATATCCGGGTAGCTGATCCCTTTTTCCCATTTTGACACCGCCGCCTTGGAAACACCGATATACTCTGCCACATCATCCTGTGTTACGCCTTTTTCTCTTCGTTTGTTCAAAAGGATCTTACTGATATTTAATTCCTTCATTTAATCTTCCTCACTATAATGGGGACAGCAGGAATGTTCCTGTTGTCCCCCTGATGAGTAAAAGTTTACCCTCTTTTTCGTCTGTATGCAATGGATTTCCCTGCTACTTTCGCAGACAAAATCAACTTCTTGTTGACAAAAAGAGACGGAACAAAATCCGTCTCCCATAATTTCTTATATTACAGCATTGGCGCAAAAAGCCTGAGAATATTCTGCATCGCCCTCACTGCTGCGTTTCTGCCGCGGCAGAATTCCAGGCTGATTGGATTGCAGTAATCAAGGGTTTCCACAAAATCCTGTTTAATATCATGGATCACGCTGTTTTTATAGATCCAGACGCCATCCTCAAAATGCAGGTACAGGCTTCTGTAATCCAGGTTAATGGTTCCCACAACACCGATCTCATCATCACACACAAAGGATTTTGCGTGGAGAAAGCCCGGCTGGTATTCGTATATTTTCACCCCTGCCTCCAGAAGCTGCTGGTAGTAAGACTGGGTGAGAAGAAATACCATCTTTTTATCCGGTATTCCCGGTGTCATAATACGCACATCAATGCCGCTTTTTGCTGCCAGGCACAACGCTGTCATCATCTCATTGTCAATGATCAGATACGGCGTACAGATATATACGTAGCGTTTTGCCCTGTTGATAATGTTCAGATAGACATTTTCACCTACCGTTTCATCATCCAGCGGAGAGTCGCAGAAGGGCTGGATATAACCGTCACTCCGGAATTCCTCCTGATGAAACCTGTGAGGAAGGAAATTGTCAAAGGACTCCCTCTCTTTGCTGCCTGTTACCACGCTCCACATATGAAGGAACATAGCTGTCATATTCCATACAGCATCTCCCTTCAGCATAACAGCCGTATCCTTCCAGTGTCCGAACCGTTCCTTCTGGTTGATATATTCATCCGCCAGATTAATGCCTCCGGTAAATCCCACATACCCGTCTATGATACAGAATTTCCGGTGATCCCGGTTATTCTGGATCACATTCAGGATGGGACGGAAGGGATTAAACACCACGCATTTGATGCCCTTTTGCCGAAGCTGCTCGTAATATTTATGGGGAAGGGTGGTAAGACAGCCCACATCGTCATAGATCAGGCGCACATCCAGCCCCTCTTTTACCTTTCTCTCCAGAATATCCAGGATGGTCCGCCACATTACGCCATCGTGAATAATAAAATATTCAATAAAAATATAATGCCGGGCCTGTTCCAGCTCCTTTACCAGGACAGGAAACATATCATCTCCTACCTGAAAATATTCTGCAGTCGTATTTTCATGGACCGGATAGCCGGAATTTTTAAAGATATAATCGGATTGTATACAGGCCGAACTGTCCTCTTCCCGAAGCTTTTCATGAGTTATTTCATCGCCCTTCAGATAATCGCCTGTAAGATCCAGGATTTCTGTAAAGCGTTCCTGCATGTATGTGGCAATTCTGGACTGACCGAAGACCAGATACAGAACAAGTCCGAAAATAGGCAGGCAGAGGATCAGCATCGTCCACGCCAGCTTATAAGAAGGATTCGTCTTTTTATTTACGATCCACAACACGATCAGAATGCTTAAAACATCCAGGCCAAAGGAAATGTACCTGGAATAACCCGCCAGACGCAAAAAAATGGCAAGCAGCCAGCCAAGCTGCACCATAAGGGCGAAAGCCACATAGAAAATCCGGTTAAACAGAAGCTTTGCAATTTTTTTCAGTATCAACATATCAGTCCGTAGTCCTCTCCTTCAAACAACCATTCCTTCTTACCTATATTCACAGGTATGGCTCCCCGGTATTCAGCATACCTCCACTAGTACAGCATTGCATTAATAATTAAGCAATATCAAACCGTCAAAGGTATACCTTTATAAGTCCATTTAAAGGGCT